>JBDLSU010000303.1:0-7192 GCA_039799405.1 Pseudomonadota bacterium
GCTTTTGCCCTACTCCAACATCATCGAACGCGCATTGGTATCGTAAAACCAGGCCAGCATGGCTGGTTCGCCTTCATATTCCATGCGCGAGAAGGATGCCAGTACTGTTATATCCTTGCGATCCCGGGTCAAGAGTTGCAGCGGTTCGTTGATAATGGTTTCGCCCTTGCCCAGACGCTGCAGAATGCTTTCATGGTCATCCTGGTTCTGGTAAAACTGCAGCGGGTCAGCCCCGGTGACCAGGGCCAGTGTGGTGTTGAACATTTCGGCAAAGCGCTGGTTGGCGAATACACGCTGTTTGGTGGAAATGCGCTCGATGCTGACCGCAATCGGGCTGACGCTGAGCAAATGGCGCATTTGCGCTTCGCTGGCCTGCAGGCTGGCTTGCGCCAGTTTGCGCTCGGTAATGTCGGTATGGATGCCGACATATTGCATGGAATGGGTGTCCGGATTTAAAAATGGCAGGATGGTGGTATCAACCCAGAAGAAGGAGCCGTCACGGGCGCGGTTTTTGATTTCGGCGTGCCAGGTGCGGCCTTCGGTGATGGTCTTCCACAGGCTGCCAAAAAACTCTTTGGAATGGTAGCCGGAATCGAAAATACGATAGCCCTGGCCCAGCAATTCTTCCCGCGCATATTTTGAGACACTGCAGAAATGATCATTGGCATAGGTGATTTTGCCAAACTGGTCAGAAATGGCGACCAGCGAATGTTGATCCAGCGCAGATTTCAGGATTTTGACCTTGGCCAGCGAGGCCGCCAGTTCTGCCTTGCCGCGCTCGGCCTGGATCAGGCTGTCGTAAGCGCGCAGGGACGAGACCACGGTGGTGAACAGTTTTTGCGCGGTCAGTTCGGTTTTGGATTTGTAATCATTGATATCATATTCCATCACCACGCGCTGCTCCGGTGCCTGGCCTGGCTGGCCGGTACGCAGCACCACCCGCACGATATGGTTTTGCAATTCTTCCCGGATCTGGCGCGCCAGGCTTAAACCGGCGTCATCGGTTTCCATCACCACGTCCAGCAATACCAGTGCAATATCGGGCGTGTCGCGCATGACGGCAAAGGCTTCCCGGCGGCTGTAGGCGCTTAAAAACTTCAGGCCACGGCCCTTGAAGCGGATTTTATGCAGCGCCAGCCGGGTTACGGCATGAACATCCAGATCGTCGTCAACGATCAACACCAGCCACAGTTTTTCTTCTACCGCTTTGTCATCCCCCACACCTTCGATTGCGTCATCGTAAATGAGCCATTCTTCCTCTTCCGCTCCATCTATTTCTGTAGAGACTTCCGAATTCATACTGACTCCTGATTTGATCTGGTTAGGTCACACATTTTTTATTGTATGCGATTGTTGGCGCAAATAAAGCATCGCCGACGATTCTGAGCCAGATGTTTTGCCTTGGACGTTGCAAATCTCCCAGCATGCGCCCGGCAAGCTGCAGGCTTGCCATCAAATACGGTTAAACTATACACTTTCGGGCTTTGACTGGCTGCATCCTCCTCCATGAATTCACACTTCTTCAACAAGCATATGGCCCGCATTCTGGGCGTTCTCGGTCTGGTACCTTTTGTATTGCTGTCACTGGCAAGCTGGATTTTCCCGCCGGATTGGCAAGCCTCACTGGTACGCGGACAAATCGGCTATGGTATTGCGATTTTGTCGTTCCTGGGTGGCATCCACTGGGGCGGCGCGCTGGGGGCAGAAAGTTTGTCGGTGGTGCAAACCAAAAAAGCCCTGGCCTGGGGCGTGATCCCCTCATTTATTGCCTTTTCTTCGCTGCTGGTGGAATCCGGCTTTGCCTTTCTGGTGCTGGCGCTGGGCTTTCTGGTCAGCTACCAGATCGACAAACGCCTGTATCGCTGGTACAAAATGCCGGACTGGTTTTTACGGCTGCGCTTCGCCCTCACCTGTGTGATCTTGCTTTCGCAATTGCTGACCTTGATCGCCGTCAATGTAAGGAATCACTGATATGAAAAACCCGATCAAACGCCTGCTCAAAAGCAGCAAGTCTGCTGCACTGCAATACACGATAGGATCGCAACACCCGGCCAGCCATGTATTCCAGGTGCGCCTGCTGGTGGCGCAGCCGGATGCGGACGGCCAGGTCTTTGCCTTGCCAGCCTGGATTCCCGGCAGCTATATGATTCGCGAATTTGCCCGCAATATTGTGCAAATTCGTGCCAGTTGTGACGGCAAACCGGTGGCACTCACCAAGCGCGACAAACATAGCTGGCAAGCGGCACCGTGCCAGGGCAGCCTGACACTGGATTATGAAGTGTATGCCTGGGATTTGTCGGTGCGCGCCGCTCACCTGGATCAAACCCATGGCTTTTTCAATGGCACCAGTGTATTTTTGCGGGTGCTGGGGCAAGAGCAGGCGACCCATGTGGTGCATATTGAGCGCCCGAATGGCGACACCAAAAACTGGCGCATTGCCACCAGCCTGCCGGAACTGGACGCCAAGCGCTATGGCTTTGGCAGCTATATCGCCAGCGATTATGACGAACTGATCGATCACCCGGTCGAAATGGGTGAATTTGAACTGGCGACCTTCAAGGCACAAGGTGTACCGCACGATGTGGTGTTCACCGGGCGGGTGCCGGGGCTGGATCTGGCGCGTATCTGCATTGATCTGAAAAAAATCTGCGAAGCGCAAATTGCCCTGTTTGAACCGGAAACCCGGCGCGCCCCGATGCAGCGCTATGTGTTCATGACCATGGTGGTGGACGAAGGCTATGGCGGGCTGGAACATCGCGCCTCCACCGCACTAATCTGCAACCGGCGCGATTTGCCCCTGAAAACCCAGGCTGGCAAGCCGATGGAAGAAGGCTATCGCGGCTTTTTGGGCCTGTGCAGCCATGAATACTTCCACACCTGGAATGTCAAGCGCATCAAACCGGCGGTGTTTGCGCCCTACGATCTGCAACAGGAAAACCATACCCCGCTGCTGTGGCTGTTTGAAGGCTTTACCAGCTACTACGACGATTTGATGCTGGTGCGCAGCGGCGTAATCGATGAGCCAGCTTACTTTACCCTGCTCGGCAAAACCATCAATATGGTGTTGCAAGGCAATGGCCGCACCAAGCAAAGCGTGGCCGATTCCAGCTTTGATGCCTGGATCAAATACTACCGCCGCGATGAAAACACCCCGAATGCGGTAGTCAGCTATTACACCAAGGGTTCGCTGGTGGCACTGGCGCTGGATTTGACGATCCGTAGCAAAACCCAGGGCCAGCGCTCGCTGGATGATTTGATGCGCCTGCTGTGGCAGCGCTACGGGGTTGATTTTTATCAGGCCGACACCATCCAGACCGGCGTGACGCCGGAAGAAGTGGAAGCCATGGTCGATGAATTATGCGGCAGCAAGCAAAAAGCCTTTTTTGAAGCCTATGTGCGCGGCACTGACGATTTGCCGCTGACCAAGCTGTACACCGCGTTTGGCGTGCAATTACAGGATCAGCGCCTGGAAGCCAAACCTTCACTCGGCGTCAACCTGGGCGCAGACGGTGGCGATTGCAAGCTCACCACCGTGCATGATGGCAGCGCGGCACAAAAATGCGGCCTGTCGGCGGGCGATGTGCTGGTGGCGCTGGGTGGTTTGCGCGTCAGCATCAAGGGTGGCAAGAGCAATCTGGACAACCTGCTGGCCAGCTACAAGGTGGGCGACAAGGTCGGGATTGTGGCGTTCCGGCGCGATGAATTGATGCAGTTTGAAGCGCGCTTGCAAGGCGACACTACCCCGGCAGTGCAGTTGAGCCTGGGGCGGCGCGCCGCGCGCTGGCCGCGCCCCAGCCTTGTGGCATAAGCCCGTTGCGACAAGGCCAGCCTGAAACGGGCGAACCCTGGATGCCGGTAGCCTGCCCGATCCGGCAGGCTTATCCCTTGTGCCGGTGTACCCAGGCCACCACCACCCCCATGCACAACATGACCGGAATATCCAGCACCACTTGCTTGATCATCAGGTCAGTCGGAAATTTGGCAACGGCGTGGTAAATCAGGTGATGCGGAATGGTGGAAAAGGCCGCGCCGACCAGGCCGAAATGCAAGCCCTGGGGTAGCCAGGGTTTGTCTTCCAGACCGTGCTGGTAAACCCAGACAAAGGCGGTGCAAATCATGAACTGGCCCAGCAACATCCAGCCGAAAAAGGCTTGCGACTCTTGCTCAGAGCGCATCAGAAACGGCAGGGCCGCATAATCGTCCTTCAGCAAAATGCCATGCTCGATAAAACTGAGCAACATATTGACGATAAACACGGCCACCAGCGAAATCCAGAACTTACGCACCATCTGCGCCTCCTGTCAACAATCGAGCAGCGCCGGATGGCGCTAACGCCCTGATGATCGCATCAAAGCGCAGCCTTTTTGGTGGTGGCACGCTTGGCAGGGGCTTTTTTCACGGCAGTCGTTGCTTTTTTGGCGCTGGCAGCGGCTTTTTTCACTGGCGCTCCACCTGCCCCGCCATCTGCCCCTTCAGCGCCTGCTGCAGCCACGGCATCAGCACCGTCATCGGCTGCCGCTGCTTTGCCCTTGCCTTTGGGCGCAGCACCGGCTTTGCGTGGTTCAAATTCAAAGCTGATCTTGCCATCTTTACCCTTGACCAAAAACGCCTTGAATGGCCGCCGGGTGCGCTGCGAGACAAAGCCGGGCAGCAAATCGGTTTTGCCATCGCCCAGCAGCTTGGCCATTTGCTCGGGCAAAATTTCTTGCTGCAAGATGATGCGGCCACTGCGAAAATCACAGGCCTTGGGTTTGGCGAGATGGTCTTCGCAGGCATACGCCAGACCCACTTCATACACCCCTTTGCCGCATTTGGGGCAAGCGCCCAGCGGCGTCAGTTCGCTTAAATCCAGCGCTTCGCCTTCTTCGCCTTCGCCATCGTTTTGACCAAAATCAAATTCCAGCTTACAGTTTTTGATTTCTTCATCAAACACAATGCGCAAAATTGCCGCGAACGGACGGCCCATTTTGGAGCGGAAACCTTGCAGCGGGCCGATGGTGCGATTTTTCAATAATTCTTCGACTTCTTCCAGTTCAAACTGGCGTCCACCCGGGGTTTTACTCATCGAAAACTCGCACTTGGTGCAGGCGAAACGACGGTAGTTTTCCTTGACCACGCCACCGCAATGCGGGCACGGGGTATGCAGGGTGTGGTAATCACCGGGAATGGTGTCGTTGTCGTATTCCTTGGCGCGCTTGACGATGATTTGCGTCATCTGCGCAATTTCGCGCATGAATTCTTCCCGCGAGATTTTGCCGCGCTCCATTTGACTGAGCTTGTATTCCCATTCACCGGTCAGTTCGGGTGCGGTCAGTTCATTCACACCCAGGCCGCGCAATAAAGTCATCAACTGGAACGCTTTGGCGGTGGGAATCAGCTCGCGCCCTTCGCGCAAGAAGTAACGCTCAGTCAACAAGCCTTCAATGATCGCAGCACGGGTGGCTGGCGTGCCCAGGCCCTTGCCCGCCATGGCGTCGCGCAATTCATCATCATCAATCAGCTTGCCCGCCCCTTCCATGGCCGACAGCAAGGTGGCTTCGTTATAGCGTGCCGGGGGTTTGGTGAACAAGCCATTCACCGTCACTTGCTCGGTTTTAACGGTCTCGCCCTTGGCCACTGGCACCAGATTACCGGCGTTGTCCTTGTCGTCATCACCCGCAGCTTCTTTGCCATAGATAGCCAGCCAACCGGCATTGGTCATGACCTTGCCTTCGGTTTTAAACTGATGGCCCGATACTTCGGTGTAGCGGGTAGTAACCTGGAATTCGGCCGCCGGGAAAAACACCGCCATAAAGCGGCGGGTGACCAGATCGTACAGCTTTTGCTCGGGTTCGGACAAGCCTTTTGGCACCACATTGGTGGGAATAATCGCAAAGTGATCCGAGATTTTGGTATTGTCAAAAATCCGCTTGTTCGGCTTGACCCAGCCATTATTCAAAATCTGCTTGGCAAACTGGTGGTAATTATTGTTTTGCGCCACTGCTTCCAGCGCTTGCTTGACGGTGGGGTGATAATCTTCCGGCAAATGGCGCGAATCGGTACGCGGATAAGTCAGCACCTTGTGCTTTTCATACAGTGCTTGCGCCAGACCGAGGGTGTTTTTGGCGGAAAAACCAAACTTGGCGTTGGCTTCACGCTGCAAACTGGTCAAATCAAACAAACCCGGCGACATCGAGGTGGTTGGTTTGGATTCTTCAGTAACGCTGCCTGGCTTGTTACGGCAGGCCATGACAATGGTTTCGGCGGCAGCTTTGCTCCACAGCCGTTCGGCTTTTTTCTCGGGGTCGGTTTCGTCTTTTTTGAAGCCGCGATCTTGCCAGCGCCCTTCATAGATACCGGCGGCGCAGATAAATTCGGCGCGCACTTCCCAATAATCACGCGAGACAAAGCGTTTGATCTTTTCTTCGCGCTCCACCACAATCGAGAGCGTCGGGGTTTGTACCCGGCCGACGGTGGTGAGGTAAAACCCGCCTTCCTTGGAATTGAAGGCGGTCATGGCGCGGGTGCCATTGATGCCGATCAGCCAGTCGGCTTCAGAGCGGCAACGCGCCGCATCGGCCAGCGGCAACATGTCGGCATCGCTACGCAAATGGGCAAAACCGTCGCGGATCGCGGTCGGCGTCATCGATTGCAGCCACAGGCGCTGGATCGGTTGCTTGGCATTGGCGTTTTGCACGATCAAACGGAAAATCAACTCCCCTTCGCGGCCCGCGTCACATGCGTTAATCAGTTTGGTGACATCTTTGCGCTTGATCAGCTTGTTCAAAACCTTGAGCCGACTTTCGGTTTTGGCGATCGGGTTGAGCGCAAAATACGGCGGAATCATGGGCAACTTGGCAAAACTCCATTTACCACGTTTTACATCATGTTCTTCCGGGACTGCAATTTCCAGCAGATGGCCTACCGCCGATGACAGCACGTACTGTTCGGACTCGAAGTACTCATCGTGCTTGGTAAAGCCGCCTAATGTCTTAGCGATATCATTCGCGACCGAAGGCTTTTCGGCGATGATGAGGGTTTTGGTCATATTTGATTCTCAAAAAGTGCAAGTTATGCCGCAAGTGCAACAAGTATCCTGTATAAGCGGCCAATGATAAGCTCCTTACACGCATATCTGCAAGCAAACGTGGTAAAAAAGTGTGGTAAATTTCCACCAATCAATGAAATTGCGTCAGAAAGCCGCGTTTTTGCT
>JBDLSU010000304.1:0-5009 GCA_039799405.1 Pseudomonadota bacterium
GCCCGTATTACCCCGGGTTGGGAACAACGCTTTAACGAGGTGCAAGAACTCCGGCAAAAACTGATACCGCTGGATGCACGCCATGAGGCCGGAGAAGAGTTGAGCCTGGAAGAAGAAATCGAACGCGCCAGCTTGTGGGGCCAGATCGGGCGTGATCCGGCCCAGGTGCTGGAACTGTGGCAGCAATTACTACAACGTGCGCCCGATAATGCCCGGGTCTGCCTGGCGCTGGGTTCGCGCCTGCTGGAGTTGCAAGATGACAGTGCTTGTGCTTTGTTGGCGCGGGCAGCGCAACTGGAAGAGCATTTCCAACTGCTGGTCTACCGCAATTTGCGCGATTATTACCGGGTGCGCCAGGATGACGTGAACGCACAAATCTGGCAGGAAAAATTGTCAGTGCGGGCAGAACTGGAGCAAAACGCCGAAGATGAGCGCTCGCGCATTCAACCCGGCGACCAATTCGAGCCTCATGGTTTGCCGGAACCACAGCTTGCCGCCTTGCTGCAACAGCTAAAGCAGCATGAAACCATACGCCATGTCTGGCTGGTCAGAAAAACCGTGCAGTATTTGCCGCACCAGCCCTGCTATTTGTTGGGATTCAGTTGCTCTTCCATGTTGACCCTGCACACCGACGGACGCGCCAATGCGGTAATTGAAGCGCTGCAGCGTCAGGTGCAATTTCCGGAGGGGACGGTTATCTTTTGTGTCGATGGCGATAACGCGCACTTTAGCAAAAAAATGGACAAGGTAGCAGGCAGCAAATTGTTTTAAGCCCTTGCCATAGCCTGGCGACGGGGGAGTTTTATTGGTGGTTATGTACGGTTGCGAACGGAACTTTGTCATCTTAAAAATTAGTATGCACTTGGCGTGGCAGATCCGGGGAATCTTGTTCTTGATCGCACGCCAGACTTGCTGCAGTTTTCGCATGGTTCATCCACCCGCCACAATAAAGGAATTGTCATGAAACTCAATACCCCCATTTTCGCCGCGCTTCTGATCTCTGTTTCCGTCTCCAGCGCCTGGGCGACCGATATCCCGCCTGCCTCATCGCAAGCGGTCACCATCGTGCCAACCTTTTTTGGTGGCACTTTGCTCGATACGGCGATCACTCAGGTTTCTACCCCGAGTTATACCGGCTGGGCTCGTACCGCCGTTTATGATTCCGGTACCGGGCTGGATTTCTATTACCAATTTTCCAATGATGCCACTTCCCGCAGCGGGATCGAACGCCTGACCGCATTTGACTACGGCACATTTACTGTCGATGCCTATCAAACCACTGCGGCTTTCGGCATCTTCGTGCCGGGCACCGAAAATATCGATACGGTTGATCGTGGCACGCTGGGTGTGATTGGCTTCAATTTTTTGCCCACCGGCACCACCAAGATTGAACCGGGCAAATCCAGCTTCACCGGCATTTTACGCACCAATGCGCATCACTATACCACCGGTTCGTTTGGCATTATTGATGGCTACGCTGCCAATGCTGTCGGGTTTGCGCCAGCCGTTCCAGAGCCGGAAACCTATGCCATGATGTTGCTCGGCATCGGTATTCTGGGCTGGGTGCGTCGTAACAAATCGCAGCAAGCCCGGCTGTGGAATGACGCCAGCAGCAAATAACGGCCTTGCTGAATAAGCCCGGCTGGATCGACACGTCGGGGTGTCGCATCGGCCGGGTTGGTTTTGGTGGGCGTCAACGATTGGATTGTGCGTCATTGTGGATTCAGCTTTTGGTGGCACAAACACGGCACCCGCTGTTTTTGGCAAAGCGCATGTGGTTCCACTCCATCGCCAGCGCTTCCAGCATCAACATCTTGCCCACCAGTGGCTCACCACAGCCGCTGACCAGCTTCAAGGCCTCGGCAGCCTGCATGCTGCCAATAATGCCGACCAAGGGCGCAAACACCCCCATGGTGGCGCACGCCACTTCTTCAAATTGCTGATCCGGTGGAAACAAACAGGCATAGCAGGGCGAATCGTCGCTGCGCGCATCAAACACCGTCAACTGACCATCAAAACGGATCGCAGCGCCCGAAACCAGTGGCACTTTGGCGGCCACGCAGGCGGCATTTACCGCGTGGCGGGTGGCAAAATTATCACTGCAATCGAGCACCACATCGCTGGCCGCGACCAGCGTTTGCAGGCGTTCACCCGCCAGCCTTTCATTGAGTGCAATGAGGGTAATCCCGGGATTAATGGCGCGCAGGGTTTGTTGGCCGGAAGCGGCCTTGTTGTGGCCGATGCGCTCGCTGTTGTGCATGATCTGGCGCTGCAAATTGGTCAGATCCACCTCGTCATTATCCACCAGCGTCAACTGCCCGATGCCGCTGGCGGCCAGATACATGGCCGCCGGTGAACCGAGCCCACCGGCACCAATCACCAGCGCGCGCGCCTGCAGGATTTTTTGCTGGCCTTCGATGCCGATGGCGTCGAGCATGATATGGCGCGAATAGCGCAACAGTTGTTGGTCGTTCATGGGTTCCAGTCAGACAGAAAGATTCATAAAAAAGGGGCCACGCATGGCCCCCGATTTTACAACGATGTTTCTATTTTGGCTTACCAGATTGTGACGCGCTGGTTTGGTGCCAGATACATCTTGTCGCCTTCTTTCACGCCATAGGTTTGATAGAAGCCGGGTTGATTGCGCAGCGTGCCGTTGGCGCGGTATTCGCCAGGCGAGTGCGGGTCGGTTTTCAGGCGCACGATCAATTCCTGATCGCGAATCTTGCCGCGCCAGACCTGGCCGAAGCCCATGTAAAAGCGCTGGTCGCCGCTCAGGCCATCAATCACCGGTGCCGGTTTGCCGCCCAGTGAAATTTGATAGGCCTTGTAGGCAATCGCCAGGCCGGAATTGTCGGCAATGTTTTCACCCAGCGTCAGTTCACCATTGACGTGATAGCCGGGAATCGGCGAGAAGCTATTGTATTGCGCCACCAGTTGCGTGGTTTTGGCCTTGAAGTTTTTATGGTCTTCCGGCGTCCACCAGTTGCGCAAATTGCCTTTGCCATCGTATTGGCTGCCCTGGTCGTCAAAACCATGGCTGATTTCATGGCCGATGACGGCACCGATCGAACCATAATTGACGGCATCGTCGGCACCGGCGTCAAAAAATGGCGGACGCAAAATCGCGGCCGGGAATACGATTTCATTCAGTTCCGGATTGTAATAGGCATTCACGGTCTGTGGCGAAATGCCCCATTCATTACGGTCGATCGGTTTGCCCAGTTTATTCAGTTCGCGCTGATAGGCGTGGCGGGTGGAGCGGATCATATTACCAATCAGATCATCGGCCTTGATTTCAATGCCGGAATAATCACGCCATTCATTCGGATAGCCGATTTTGTAGGTAAATTTGGATAGCTTGTCAGCCGCTTCCTTCTTGGTGGCGGGGCTCATCCAGTCCAGTGTGCTCAAGCTTTGTTCAAAGGCGCGCAACAGGTTTTTCACCAGTGCTTCCATCTTGGCCTTGTATTGTGCCGGGAAGTGTTTTTCCACATACAGCTTGCCCACCGCTTCCGGCAAGGCGTTTTCCACTACCGACACGCCGCGCTTCCAGCGTGGACGCATTTCGGGAATGCCGCGCAATACGGTCTGGTTGAAGGCAAAGGCTTCGGCCACAAAATCTTTCGACATCAGCGGTGCGTAAGTGCGCACTACTTGCCATTCCAGGTACAGCTTCCAGTCATCCAGCGGTTTTTCGGCCAGTACTTTGGTAAACCCCTTCATAAAGCTTGGCTGGCTGATGATCAGATAATCGGTCTTGCCTTGCAAGCCGGTGTCTTTCAGATACGCTTTCCAGTCGTAGCCGGGGGCCAGTTTGGCCAGTGCGGCAAATGGCACTTTGTTATAGGCTTTGACCGGGTCGCGCAGTTCCACCTTGGTCCATTGCACCTGGGCCAGTGCGGTTTCCAGGGCCATGATTTTTGAGGCTTTTTGCGCAGCATCTTTGTGGCCAGCCAGGGTCAGCATTTTTTCAATGTGGGCCTGGTATTTTTCCCGTACTTCCGAGAGGCGCTTGTCTTCTTTTTTCAGGTAATAGTCGCGATCCGGCATGCCCAGGCCGCTCTGGCCCAGATCAGCCACATATTTGGTGGCGTCTTTGGCGTCCTGATGGATCGTAAAATCATAGGGTGCGGAAATGCCGGACTGACTGAAATGCGCCAGCAGCGAAGCGATTTGCTGCTTGTTCTTGAGCGCCTGCACCCGTTTAATTTCCGGCATCACGGCTTCAATACCGAGTTTGTCCAGACGCGCTTCGTCCATATAGCTATTGAACAGATCGCCGATTTTTTGCGCTTCAGTGCCGGTTTTGGCTTGCTGTTTGGCGGCGTCTTCGATAATGGTGCGCAATAATGGCTGCACATCATCGGCCATTTTGTTAAAACTGCCCCAGACTGATTTATCGGCCGGAATTTCCACGGTGGATAGCCACTTGCCATTCAAATGCCGGAAAAAATCATCCTGCGCCTTGACAGTGTTGTCAATGTATTGGGTTTCAATGCCGGAAACCAGAGGAGGCGTATCTGCCTGAACTGTGCCAATTGGCCCCAGGCTGAGCAGCAGACTCATGGTCAATGCACTTAATAGATATCGTTTCACAGCATAATCCTTGTCGATTTGCTCTCAAAAAAAAGATTTCCGGCCGATTCAGTCAGTTTCTTTCTTATTTGTGAGCAGGTTTGTGTAAAATTTGCCCTTTTGCCCGGGCATTTTGCCCGATTAATTGAATGAGAGCAATAACGATGAAACAAGCAGTCATTAGTGGCACCGGATTGTACACGCCTCCACAGGCAATTTCCAATGAAGAATTGGTGGTCTGTTTTAATGCTTACGTGGAAATGTTTAATAACGAACATGCGGCTGACATTGCCAGCGGCAGCGTGGCAGCACTGGAACCCTCTTCTGTCGGTTTTATCGAAAAAGCATCCGGCATCAAATCGCGCTTTGTGATAGATAAAGAAGGTTTGCTTGATCCGAAACGCATGGTGCCCAATATTGCCGAACGGCCG
>JBDLSU010000305.1:0-2685 GCA_039799405.1 Pseudomonadota bacterium
CGCATCTTTGGGCAAATAATCGCACAGCGTCGGCGGCGGTTCGCCCGGCAATGCGCCGCTGAAATGGCGCGAATAATTTTCAATGCCCTTGGTAAAACCGACTTCTTGCAGCATTTCCAGATCAAAACGGGTGCGCTGTTCGATGCGTTGTTCTTCAATCAGCTTGTTTTCGTCGCGAAAAAACGCCAGTCTTTCGCGCAATTCGGACTTGATGGTTTCAATCGCGCGCAGCACGGTGGCGCGTGGCGTGACGTAATGGGAGCCGGGGTAAACCGTAAAGCGCGGAATCTTTTGCTTGACCCGGCCGGTGAGCGGATCGAATAATTGCAGGCTTTCGATCTCGTCATCAAAGCATTCAATCCGGATCGCCAGTTCCGCATGTTCGGCCGGAAACACGTCAATGGTGTCGCCGCGCACGCGGAAAGTGCCACGGCCAAAATCGGTTTCATTGCGGGTGTATTGCATCTGGATCAGGCGCGCAATCACATCGCGCTGCGCCAGCCGGTCTTTGACCCGCAAAATCAAAATCATTTGATGATATTCATTCGGGTTACCAATACCGTAGATGGCGGAAACGGTTGCCACAATTAACACATCGCGCCGCTCCATCAAGGATTTGGTACACGATAAACGCATTTGTTCGATGTGTTCATTCACCGCCGAATCTTTTTCGATGAACAGATCGCGCTGCGGCACATAGGCTTCGGGCTGGTAGTAATCGTAATAGCTGACGAAATATTCGACCGCGTTTTCCGGGAAGAAATCGCGGAACTCACTATATAACTGTGCCGCCAGGGTTTTATTGGGGGCAAACACAATCGCCGGGCGACCCATGCGCGCGATCACATTCGCCATGGTATAAGTCTTGCCGGAGCCAGTCACACCGAGCAGGGTTTGAAACGACAGGCCATCTTCAATCCCTTCCACCAGCTTGGAAATCGCCTCCGGCTGATCCCCCGCCGGGGCAAACGGCTGGTGCAACTTGAACGGAGAGTGAGGGAAAGTCACGACATTGACGCCATCTTTCTGCGTGGAAACTTCGGATAAGTCAGCCATTGGGTACAGACCTTTGTTAAAATGTGCTGGTTGAATCGGCCCTGAAGCATCATTCAGGCGGTGTTGTCAAACCCTGAAACAAACCTGTTTTAGCCAACCTTGGATATTATCACGATGAATACTCCAGCTACCCTGTTTACCAGCATCGAAATGGCCCCGCGCGACCCGATTCTGGGCGTGACCGAAGCCTTCAATGCAGACCAAAATCCCCATAAAACCAATCTCGGCGTCGGCGTTTATTACGATGATAATGGCAAAGTGCCTTTATTACAGTGTGTGCGCAAGGCCGAAGCCATCCTGATGGAAAAAGCCGCGCCGCGCACCTATCTGCCGATCGATGGTCTGGCTACCTACGATAAAGTGGTGCAAGAACTGGTATTTGGCAAAGACAGCGCCGTCATCAGTGAAAAACGCGCCATCACGGCGCAAGCCATCGGCGGCACCGGCGCACTCAAGCTGGGTGCCGACTTTTTGAAGCGCTTCGCGCCCGATTCGCAAGTCTATATCAGTGACCCCAGTTGGGAAAACCACCGCGCCCTGTTTGAATCGGCCGGTTTTGTGGTCAACAACTACCCCTACTACGACCCCGCCACCCATGGCGTCAATTTCAAAGGCATGCTGGCCGCACTGCAAGCCATGCCCAAAGGTGCCATCGTGCTGCTGCACGCTTGCTGCCACAATCCCACCGGGGCCGATTTGACCCATGAAGAATGGGCGCAGATTATTCAGGTCGTCACCGCCAATGGCTTGATTCCTTTCCTCGACATGGCCTACCAGGGCTTTGGCAGCGGTATTGAAGAAGATGGCAAAGTGGTCGGCATGTTCACCGCTGCGGGTGGCCCGCTGTTTGTGTCCAATTCCTTCTCCAAATCGTTCTCGCTGTATGGCGAGCGGGTAGGGGCCTTGAGCATTGTGGCGGTCAGCGCCGAAGAAGCCGCGCGCGTGCTGTCGCAACTGAAACGCGTGATCCGCACCAATTACTCCAACCCGCCGGTGCATGGTGGCCAGGTGGTGGCAACCGTGCTGGGCAGCCCGGAACTGCGCCAGATGTGGGAAGACGAACTGGCAGGCATGCGCGTGCGCATCCGCGAAATGCGCAACAGCCTGGTAGAAAAACTCAAAGCCGCCGCCCCCAGCCACGACTTTGCCTTCGTGCGCGAGCAATGCGGCATGTTTTCTTACTCCGGCCTGACCAAACCCCAGGTAGAACGCCTGCGTGATGAGTTTTCGATTTATGCGGTAGACACCGGCCGTATCTGTGTGGCCGCATTAAATTCAAAAAATATTGACGTTGTTGTTGACGCCATTGCGAAAGTTCTGTAAGATCTTGGTTTTCGCGCTGCACAGTGTGAAGCGCGAAAAAAGTGAAAGAAAAAACGTAGTACGAATTTCTTGACAGATGTTTGAAAACGCTTTAAAATTTCACGCTATTCCCTGATAGCTCAGTCGGTAGAGCGACGGACTGTTAATCCGCAGGTCCCTGGTTCGAGTCCAGGTCGGGGAGCCAGAATAGTGAAGAGGCCGCATCGAAAGATGCGGCTTTTTTGTTTGGCGCTGTCATCGTTACATATGGATGAATCCGAATGCGATACGTAGCAATTGCTCGACTGAAGCAATTCGGCCGCCATC
>JBDLSU010000306.1:0-3627 GCA_039799405.1 Pseudomonadota bacterium
CAATGCTTGCGCTTCGTTGCTCATCGCCAGTTTTCCTGCTTTTTTACATACCGATAGGATATCATTTGCGTGACGTGTTACGTTAGTGGATGTCAAGTTCCACACGAAACGTCATAGAGCCGCTTTCTGAGTACTGACCCAGTGCTGACGGATGCAAATACGGGCGCATCGTTCAACCGCTATGTTTATGCGAATAATAATCCCTTCAAATACATCGATCCCGACGGGCGCGATTTTATAATTTCAATAGATAAAAACGCCACTTTTGGAATGGGTCATGCGACTTTGTACTTCCAAAATAGCAAAGGCGACTGGCATTCATTCAACCAATATCCAACTAACGATAATGCTATAAACTTGGCTAAAGGTAATAGCACAGGTGCTTTAGTTCGCATTGAAAAGGTGGCCGCACCACCAAATGGCGGCACTCGCGTTAAAACTGATAAAGATCAAGACGCGAAAATTGCTGTTAGTGCTACAAAAAGCCAAGACGCTCACAATAAAGGTGGGAAACAATACAATCTTTACAGCAATAATTGTGCTACGGCTGTAGTTAATGTTATTGGTGATGCAGGTATTGGAATTGAATTGTACCCGGCATATGGTACGCCCAATATGTGGGGTAAAAAAGAAGAACAATGGGAAAAAATGCGACTTGAGATTGAGCGAGAAAAAAAGGAACGTGAGGAAAAAGAAAAGGAACAACAATCTCAGGCAAAGAAAGAGTGAGGTTTGCTATGTTGCCAATAAAATTCAAACATGCAAAATCAATAGTGGCATTATTAATTTTGCTTCTCGTTCCAGGGTATTTTTTGCTTGATTATATTTCTGTGCCTATAGTTACCAAGGAATTTGAAATAAAATCTGTTCGGTTGCAGGTGAAAGTTAATAGAAAGAGTCGCGTTGGTTCTGATTATTGGATTTTTGGGCAGATTGATGCAATATTTCCAAGGGATGTCAAATTGCTTCGGTTGCAATGTTTGTTGTTCTCAACTCGCCAAGCGCAGACATCTGCGGGTTATATTGCAAGCATTGCTTCACAGGAACCGGCATTGTATCCGGATAAGTTTGGTAAGGTGACAAAAGATGTTTACTGGGTAATCGACCGTGATGTTTCTGATGCTGACTTAACTGAATTTAATTTGACGTATCTTCTTAAAGAGAATTGCTAAATGGTTAAGCTGGGTCGGCATCGTTTTTATGCCCACGCGGCCGATAGCTACCAACAACATTATCGCTGTCAAAATGCTGTAAAACCTAGCCCCAAAAGCCCTTGAGGCTTTGGAAGATTTGGCCGTCACAGCTCCACTGTGGCGGCCATAGTTTCGTTAAGGGGTTGCGCCACCCAGAGCCATCAGAAAAAACTCCCCAATTAATATTTAAGGCATTATGGATACCATAAATGAATAATTCAAATAGTTCAAATGACAATCGCCAATTCGTAATAGAGTTTCTTGATTTGGAAAGTGGATGCCTTAAATCTTCTTATAAATTCAGTACTAATGACATATCAAGTCTATGTGCGATTATTGATCCAGATGTATCAGATATTCCGAATGGGCTGGTATATGATCTGGATGAAACTGATCTTGCTAAACTTGCATGTGAATTTAAGATTGTTTTGAATGAGGAGGATGCCATTAATAGCCCTTGCTCGTTACGGGCGTGGCGGTTAACTGATGGGTTGCCCTATGAGATCCATACTGGACGTGAACTTAAAATGATGCTTTCTGGCAAGAAGCCACTCGCTGTTTTTTCGGAATATTGGCCTAATAGTACAGGTTATGAATTCATTCCAGAAAGGCACTTTGCTCAATATGTTGCAGATGGTACTTTTTCGCAATATGAATGTATTGATACTGATACTAAAATGAGACGGGCACGCTATGTATTATTTGCTGTAAAAGGTGAAGAGTGGCGTTTTAACGCATATATTATGATGCGAGGAATAAGTAAGAAGGTTGGTTGGAACGAAGGATTTGAAAGAATGGAAGGGGAATTGCTCGGCTATGAGGAATGGCAAAATGATGCATTTATTGAAATGATTTATAAGCCAGGACTTGGTGTATAGCTTGGATAATCGTGACTATTCGGTCCATTGGCCGTCATGCCGTCATTCCCGCGAAGGCGGGAATCCAGTACGCCACAGAAGCCGCGCAGCACGCCATGCTGGCCAATCTGCAAGCCTGGGTTGCCGACTACTATCAGCGGCAAGACCCGTGGTCGTATCAGGCCCACCGCCGCATTTTCGATAGCTTTACCGGGAACAAGCGCGAGCAGCTTGCTACTGACGCTGTGAGCGATGAATAAACGCGGCTTGGCTAAAGTAATAATTGCAGTAATGGTTACCGGGCCGCGCCAGTGGCACTATCGCTCTTGTGGAAAACCGCCAGAAAGCCAGCCCATACTTAGCCGCAGCACTGGCAATCGGTTTCTTCAACTTGCACCTAGTGCGTTACTTGTGCCTGGATTAATAAAACGAACAGTAACGGAAGAAAATGCGGCAGGCATTTTGATTGCCCTCAGAACATTGTTCAAGATACGCTGGGCAATCTTCCGGTAAAGGGATCGCGTTGGCTTTTGCCATTACCAGAGCCAGCCCCAGGCCAGTGCCAAACACAAACAGTAATTTGCTGATGCGGTTCATATAGTCTCCTGTTGTCGTACATATTCATTGCAAGGATGAATCGTTGTGTGCCTGATTGGGGCGTTGCGCCGGAATCAGGTGTAGCCATTATTGCGTGGTTGTCAGGGCGTGGATAGTGTACGAAGATCACCAACTGGCGGGAATATTTCACGTCACCCCAATTCGGGTGGGTAGACCTGCTGCCGGACTCTGATTTGGTGCGCTGACAGTTGTGCTGGTATTGGCGGTAAAATCGCGCACCATCTACCCAATCGCCCATCCATCCACCCAACCTCCCGATATCGCATGAGCTACCATCCCTACCAAGCCCCGAATAGCGACCTGACACCCCTGAACCAGCCTGCGCCAGTTCGTCCGCGCGTGGTTAATCTGGCCTGTATTGCATTTATATTGAGCATGCTATTGAGTTTGGTCGATCTGATACCGGATCTTGCGCGAGGGTGGGATGAAGGTTCCCGCCTGATGCGATTTTTTGAAATTGTCGTTATCGTAATTTTATATGGGCTGTTCTTTGGTGTGATTTATGCTATTGCCAAAGGAAAAAACTGGGCGCGCTGGCTCATGTTGGTGTTGACGGCACTGGGTCAGGCATTGGCTTTTCTGCCTGATGAAAGCCCGGCCAAAGCGCAGCTTTTTGTGGTGATTGCCGTCATTGCGATGGTGCTGGATTGGTTTGCTTGTGCTTTATTGTTTTTGGGGCCGGGGCGCAGTTGGTTTGTTTCGCGCAAAGAGCCGCAATAAAGCGCCTTTTTACGCGGGTACAGGCAACTGGTGTGCTTCTTGCTTGTAATGGTGTTATCTCTCTTGCGAAAACCGCCATGAAACCACACCACACCGTACCGGGCGATGCGCTGGCCCCATTGCGTATCGTGGTTATTAATACTGTTGAGCCACCCGGCAATCAACTTGACGACGCCAGCCTGGCCCAGGCTGAGGCGGCCGAGCGCGCGCGCGCCTTGCGCATTGGCTTGCTGCAGGCG
>JBDLSU010000307.1:0-2732 GCA_039799405.1 Pseudomonadota bacterium
CGGCACGCTGGTACCACTTAACCCAATCGTTTCAACATCTTGCAGCAGTGGAATTTCATTCATTCCCGGCGTCGATATTATTACCAATTTTGCGGCCAACAAAATTTCGGATCAGATTAAAGGGAGCTTGAGTCAAGTCAGAGTGTCGCTGCAACCCGTATCATTTATGGGCTTGAATACGGCACTGCCTTACCATTCTTTCTGGGTCAATTCCAGCCCCTTGTGCCAACAGGGTTGCTTTTTGGGCGATCAAATCAGGGATGGCCTGGCACCGTTGGTACAAAGTACCAATATCGCCATCCGTTTCAAGCCCAAGGTGGGCAGATTGCTGGCACCGAGCGGAAACATTTCACCCGTTGGCGATGAGGGCAGCAATGATGGCGTGACCTATATTCAAAACGACGAGGCGGTCAGTATTTCATTGAGTGGCGGCAGCATCAAATTAACCGTGTACGACTCCACTTTATTCACCAGTTGGTATGGCTGTGTCGGACCTGGCACATGTGAATATTAATCACGGCCTGCCCATTCGCAGTAGCAATGGGTTGTTGCTGCGGATTGGTTGCGGCTTTACTTTCCCCCGTTTTTTCGCGGCGCAGTTTGAGACTTGTACCCAAGGTTTATTGTTTTGGGGCGGTGCTACACCTGCCTGCAAGGTGTGGCTGTAAGTGGTAGTGCCCATGTATTTTAATTTTTTAGGTGATTTCAACCAATGAGGAGTGATTTACCATGTTTGGAAAATTTGAATTCGGTGCGTTAGTAAATGGTGTTGCAAGAAAATGGCTGGTGCCTGCGGGTTTGTTTGCAGGCCTTGCGGGTATATGTGCGCCTGGATCGCAGGCAGCAGTAGCCATCGGCGCGGCTTCCGGCGCAACCCACAATTGTGCAGTTACCAGCGCAGGTGCGGTAATGTGTTGGGGATATAACAGTGTAGGTGGGTTGGGAAACGGTACAAATATCAACAGCTCGCAGCCAACCGCAGTTATTGGCCTCACCAGCGGCATTAGCGCCGTGGCAGCAGGCAATGCATTCAGTTGCGCACTCACAACCGGGGGTACAGTCAAGTGTTGGGGCTATAATTCATATGGCCAATTGGGCAATGGCACGAAAACTTCTAGCAATACGCCGGTTGACGTAACAGGACTGACGGGTGTTGTTGCGATAAGCACTGGTGTCAACCATACATGCGCCCTATTGACAAACAGCACCATTAAATGCTGGGGCTCCAATGCTCATGGTCAATTAGGGAACGGTACAAATGCCGACGCTTTGATTCCAAAGTCCGTCATTGGGATTAGCAGCGCTATTAGTATTGCAAATGGTGGCTACCATAGCTGCACTGTACTTGGTAACAAAACGGTTCAATGTTGGGGAAATAATGTCTACGGCCAACTTGGCGACGGTAGCACTGCCAAATCGTATTCCCCTGTTAATGTCGCAGGATTAAGTAACGCCACTTCGGTTGCAACGGGCGTATACCACACTTGTGCCAATACGACGACTGGTAGCCCCAAATGCTGGGGTAGTAACGATGCCGGCCAAGTTGGCACCAGCGGCGTTTCCAAGGCCCTTTTGCCAACCCCCGTCATCAATCTAAATTCTGGTGTCGTAGCGATTAGCATTTCCAGTACCAGTGCTAGTACTTGTGCTGTCTTGACATCTGGCGGGGCAAAATGCTGGGGCTATAACGGGCAGGGACAATTAGGAAACGGGAATAAATTAAATCAAAACACACCTGTGAGCGTGGTCGGTTTATCAGGCAGTGTTAGTGGTATTGCAATTGGCGGTTCTTCTGCCTGTGCATTGGTTGCCACTGGCTTGCAATGTTTCGGGGGTAACACGTATGGCCAATTAGGCATCGGCTCCACAGCACCAATCCCCTATCCGGTAAATGTACTCGGCTTCTCTGGCACCACCTTCACACTATGACCAAATAGGCCATTCGCTTGGCTTGCTGCAACAACAAAAACCGCCCAAGCCAAGTCTGGCCGGGCGGTTTTTTTCTGGCTGGATTTTTGCGTCGATCCAAATATGGGATATTATTACAATTTACTTTATTGGCAATTTTATTGTCCCAGCAAAGTAAATACCATTATAAAAAATATTCCCTTAGGAGAAACCATGAGACCATTCCCCCCGTTTGCCCAACCGTTGTTACTATCCATGCTGGTCGCCAGCGCCTGCCAGGTCATGGCGGCAGAGCGCTACGATCTGGAGCGCAACCCTGCCCCCGCGCCAGCCAGCTTGAGCACCCAAACTGCCAGTCACGCCATGCTGGGCCTGCAAGCCAGTGAGCTGCGCGAATTGCGCCAGCAGAAATATGCCAATGGCAAGCTGGTGACGCGTTACCAGCAAATGCATCAGGGCATCCCGATCTGGGGCGAAGCGATTACCCGGCACGCGCAGGGCAATGGCCTGGGCAATGGCTTGAGCAGCAACCCGGCCCAGTTTACCGGCGCGCTACTGCGCCAGTTGTCGCAGGATTTGCCCAGCGTCACGCCAGCCTATTCCACCAGCCAGATCGTGCAACTGGCCAAAACCCGCGCCCGCGTCAACGGCCCCACCAGCAACGAGCAGGCGCAATTGTATGTGCGCATGGACGAGCAACAAGTAGCGCGGCTGGTGTATGTGGTGTCGTTTTTGACCGCCGTACCCGGCTCGCAGACACCAACCCGGCCGTTTTTTATGATCGATGCCAATACCGGTGTGGTGCTGGATCAGGCGGAAGGCTT
>JBDLSU010000308.1:0-4267 GCA_039799405.1 Pseudomonadota bacterium
ATATCTGGCCGCTGCACCAGAAAACTGCGGAGCTGGGCGGCCATTTGCGCAGCGGGCTGGAAGATACCTTTTATCTGCCCGACGGGAGTAAAGCCAATGGCAATGGGCAATTAAT
Organism: Pseudomonadota bacterium; assembly: GCA_039799405.1. Taxonomy (GTDB): domain Bacteria; phylum Pseudomonadota; class Gammaproteobacteria; order Burkholderiales; family Burkholderiaceae_D; genus CAMBDR01. The sequence goes on from JBDLSU010000308.1 coordinate 116, forward strand.
TGAAGCGCTGGTACAATGCGCCAGAAACGCCGGGCGTGAAGTGGCCAGTGCGCAAGAGGCGCGCAGCATGCTGGGGCTGGTTTGATTGATGTGAATTCGGAAGGGTGCAATGCGGAAAGCTAAAGACAGCGCAAAAAACGGCGGCAAGGTGGCAGGGCAGGAGGAAGACAGCCGGCGCAATGAATTGATTGCCAAATCGGCCCGCCTGTTTCGCGAAAAAGGCTATGAAAAAACCACCGTGCGCGATATTGCGGCGGCGGTTGGCATGCAGGCCGGTAGCTGGTTTTACCACTTCAAAACCAAGCAAGAGATTTTGCTGGCGATTATGGAACAGGGCATGCAACAGTCGCTGCGTGAAATTGAAGCGATTGTGGCGCAAGACCTGGCTCCGCGCGCCATGTTTCGCGAGCTGGTGTTGGCGCATCTGAAGACCTTGCTTTCGCCGGAGCACGATTTTATTTCGGTGATTTTGTACGAAAGCCGCTCGCTCGATGCCGATGGCCGCGCCAAGGTGATGGCCTTGATGAGCCAATACCAGGCGCTATGGGAAAAAGTGATTTTGGCGCTGCATGAGTCGGGCGACTGGGCCATGCCGGGGCAAATGGATCGCTTGCTGATGTTTGGCAGCTTGAACTGGAGTGCGCAGTGGTTTCGCAATGGCAGTGGGCTGACGATTGAACAATTGGCCGATCATGCGGTGAGTTTTTTGTTGCGCACGCCGTCGTAAAACGGCGTGCTCTGCTTCTATCGCGGCATTAACCGTTTCAAGCCTGTGGCCACGCCAGCATGGCGTGCGTCACCACCTGCAATAAATCATCGAGTTCGGCACCGTCGCGCGCCCGGATCGACAAGCCTTGCAATACCACACAATAAAACGCTGCCAGTTGCGTCGGGTTTGCCGCTGCGGGCAGTTCATGCTCTTGCTGAGCCCGGCTCAGGCGGCTGGCGAAAGCTTGTTCCACCGTTTTTCGGCGTGCCACCATATCTTTGGCGCGCTGGTGGCAACTGGGCGCATATACCAGATCACCATTGAAGATCATGCAACCGCGCTCGCCATCGGGCTGGGCATGGAAGTAACGGGCGCAACTTTCCAGAAAAGTGGCGATGCCTTCGCGCGCGCTGGCAGCGGCGTTCAGGGCGTCGATTAGCGGGGTGGTGACACGGGTGATATACAGGCCGACTGCTTCCTGGTACAACATGTCCTTGGAACCAAAGGCGGCATACAGGCTGGGGGTGTTGATGCCCATTTTTTCGCCTAAATACGATACCGAAGTACCATCATAGCCATGGTGTAAAAAAATCCGCATGGCCACTTCAAGTGCCTGGTCGCGGTCAAATTCTCTTGGGCGTCCACGAGCAGGCATCAGAAATCTCCTCGTGGCAGGTTGGCGGGGGTAACAAATAGTGCGATGCCTGGGGGGGCAGGGTATTGAAAACTGTGCATTGCTTTTCTCGCTGCTGTAAGTAATATTTTAGTTTGCTTTTTGTCATCTTTTTAAGAAAATGCCAAAAAAACAGGGTAGTTTGCGTCTTTTTTTCGCGCGGGGGATAGTATCGCATCCTTTCTGTACTTCATAAAAGAACTTTTTGCAGAATGGGATGCGATTGTGTCCTGAAAAATATTGTTCACTACTGAAATGAGACAGCAACCAAATATTACAGTCGGGCAGGGTTAAGCCAAATTGTCAATTTCCACCGGGGCCACGCCTGCAGGCAGTGCCAGATGCAGGACTTTGCAATAGAAATACAGTTCGGCTTCCAGCGTGCGCGCAATATTGGCGGCCTGGCGGAAACCATGGCCTTCGCCCGCCAGCGGCAAGTAGGCCACCGGCACGCCGCGCTGGCGCATGGCGCTGACCATGGTTTCGGATTGCGAGGGTGGCACCACTTTGTCATCGAGCCCCTGAAAGAAAATCACCGGGCAGCGCAATTTGTCGGTATGGTGGCAGGGCGAGCGCTGCTGATACAGGGCCTGATTGTGCGGTGGTGGCGCGATCAGGTATTGGTTGTAATGCGATTCAAATTTGTGCGAATCCTGATCCAGTGAGTTGAGATCGCTTACCCCATAGTAACAAGCACCGGTTTTAAATACATCGTGGAACATCAGCGCCATCAAGGTAGTAAAACCGCCCGCGCTGCCACCCCGGATGATCAGGCGATCCGCATCGACCAGGCCCTGGGCCACCAGGTGGCGCGCGCCGTTGGCGCAGTCTTCCACATCCACCACGCCCCATTCACCTTTCAGGCTGTCGCGGTAGGCCCGTCCGAAGCCACTGCTGCCGCCGTAATTCACGTCCAGCATGGCAAAACCGCGGCTGGTCCAGTATTGAATCGCCATTTTAAAGCTTTGGTTCGCCATGCCAGTGGGGCCACCGTGGCCGATCACGATCAGTGGTGGCAGGCTACCAGCAGGGGCTTGATAGCGCGTGTTGTGCGGCGCGTAGTAAAAGGCGTGGGCCGTGCGGCCATTGCCCGGATAGCTGATGGTTTGTGGGCGCGACAAATAGTCGGCAGCGGGCAATTGATCGATGCTGCTGGCCAGAACATTCAGCGCGCCAGTATGCCAGTTAATGCTGATCAGGGCCGAGGCGCGATCCGGCGCACCTGCCAGCAGCAGCACCTGCGACCCGCTCACGCGCAGGGCTTGCAGGTCGGGGTAAGGGCAAGCAATTTCGCGCAGCTTGCAATTACCCGTATCAATATGGGCCAGGTGACAGGTGGCTTGCTCGATATAAATGCACAGCAGGTCGTTGGCGCTGGCAAAGCCGAGCATGGGCTGGTCAAAGCTCCACATTGGCCCACCAAATTCGGCGGCACGCTGGTAAATGCATTCGGCGTGGTGGCCGTGCGCAGCTAGCGGCAGGTAGCGGTAAATATTCCACCAGTCGCTGCGATCGGAGACAAAATACAATTGCCCGCTTGGTGCCCAGCAGGGTTGGCAAATCGCCTCTGTGCTGCTACCGGCGATGCAGCGTGCGTTTTGCAGGCTACCGTCGGCAGCCATATCGGCCAGCCACAGTTCGGTGCCTTGCCACGGCATGTTCGGGTGGTTCCAGCACAGCCAGGCCAGTTGCTGGCCGTCGGGTGACAAGCGCGGTGCGGCGTAAAAATCGTAACCCTGGTGCAAAACCTGGCGCTGCGCGCTGCCATCCAGCGCTACCGCGCATAAAAAGTTGTCCGGGCGCAGGCTGGACTGACGATGGTCTTCGGCCACGCACAGTACGCGCTGGCGTGCCGGGTCGAATTGAAAATCGGCATAGCGCAATGCTTTGTCGCCATCACTGATGCAGACCGGGGCGTTGCCATCGGTGATGCGATACAGTTGATTGTCGCTGAAATTGGAAAACACCACGCCGCTGGCATCGGCCGCGACCGCACCGCCGCCATATTCATGCACGCGGCTACGCACATTCAGCGGGGCCGGAGTCAGTTCTTCAATTTGTTGCTGGTGTTGGCGCAGCAGCGTCATGCGGCCCCCTTCGGCGGCGCGACTTTCCAGCCAATAGATGGTCTCGCCCACCATCCAGGGGCTGGCCAGTGAGCGTGAGCCACTGGCGACCACGGCACCGCTGATGGGCGAATCCCATTCGCCATAGGCGGCGTTGGTGGTGGTTGGCGCAGCAGCGGGTGGTGCTGTGGTGGCAGATGTGGATAAGGTACTCATTCGGGGCTTTTCCTTGAGGTGTAACGGTGTAAAAATTCAAACACGGCCTGATACCAGGCGATGATGTTGTTGGGTTTGCAAATCCAGTGGTTTTCATCGGGGAAGACCAGTAATTCGCTTTCCACCTTGTGGTATTGCAGGGCTTCAAACAGCGCCAGCGCTTCGCTGATGGGCACCCGGTAATCCTGTTCGCCATGTATCACCAGGGTCGGGGTGCGCCATTGATGAATTGCACGCGAAGGCGAATAGCGATCAAACCAGCCGGGGTCGGAATACGGTTCGCCATCCATTTCCAAATACCAGTGCGCCGGCATATCGGTCACGCCAGTGAAGGCTGACATCGAATAAATGCTGGCGTGGCTGATCAGACACTGAAAGCGCCGGGTCTGGGTGCCGAGCCAGTTGGTCATATAGCCGCCAAACGAACCACCCATGGCGGCGCTGCGGCTGCTGTCCAGGTCGTGCCGGGTGCTGACATGATCCAGCAC
>JBDLSU010000309.1:0-3495 GCA_039799405.1 Pseudomonadota bacterium
CGTCTCCGGTGGCGTGGGTGAAACCACCGCCGCACCCGGTGCCGATGACGACGCCTCCGGCATTGCCAGCATGACCGAAGCCTATCGTGCCATGTTGGCCAATGGCTACAAACCACGCCGCACCATCAAATTTATGGCCTATGCAGCAGAAGAAGTCGGTCTGAAGGGTTCGGCTGAAATCGCCGCCAATTTCAGAACCAATAATGTCAAGGTAGTCGGCGTAATGCAGCTCGACATGACCAACTTCAAAGGTTCCGCCAACGATATCTATATCTTCACCGACTATACCGACAGCGCACAAAATACCTTTGTCGAAAACCTGATCAAAACCTACCAGCCTACCCTGACCATTGGCCGCGACGTATGTAACTACGGTTGCTCCGATCATGCCTCCTGGACCAGCAATGGCTTCTACGCCTCCATGCCGTTTGAATCGTCGTTTGCGGGTGACAACAAAAACATTCATACCGCCAACGATACCTTCGCCAACATGGGTAGCCAGGCCACCCATGCGCTCAAGTTTGCCAAGCTCGCTGCATCGTTTGCAATCGAACTCGGCAGTGATGGCCCGGGCGTAGTACCACCGGCTGACAAGGTAGAAAAGTTCACTGGCAGCCTGGTCAAAAGCGCCACCAAATCCTTCGGCCCGTTCAAGGTTGGTGCCGGTGGTGCCATTAAAGCCACTACCACAGGTACTGGCGATATCGATCTGTACGTGCGCAAAACCAGCGTACCTACCACCACCACTTACGATTGCAGATCGGCAGGCTCGACCTCCACCGAAACTTGCACCGTAAACATGACCGCCAATGGTGATGCCTATGTGCTGTTAAAAGCCTACACTGCAGGCAATTACAACCTGACCGTCACCTATCGCCCACAGTAACAGCGGAAGGCGCACCAGGTTATGCCAGCAACCGGGGAAAGCAGGGTAGATTGATAACACAGTCGCGAAAAACAGTTTCCCGGTAGCATTTTTAACTTGACAACAAGCCCGGCGTAGCTCACACTACGCCGGGCTTATTTTTATGCCCATTTTTCGCCGATGAAAAGATAAAATAATACTTAAGGATATCAAATATGTTAAGGTCTCGTATTTTGCCACTGTTGATTGCAAGCACTTTGCTCTGCGTTGGCAACACCAGCATGGCCGCTGGAAAAAAAGTCTGGATCACCCTGGGCGATGCTGCCTACGCACAACTACAAAAAATCCAGCCGGGCATTCTGGCTACCGAAAGCAAATTGCTCAACAATGGCGTCACCGACACCACAGGCAATCTGAAAAGCCAGGAACAAGTGTACCTGGTACAAGTAGAAGAAGACCTGTTACCCGAATTTTCTGCCACCTTGCACGAAGATAATCACCGTTGCGGCGGTTTCATTTTTCACGCCAGCCAGGCTGAAGGCAGTGCCGCCCTCAACCGCACTTTAAGCACCCCGACATTTGCGCAAACCCGCCCCAGCTATATCATCCGCAATCAGGCCGCCGTCAATGCCGCGCTGCCGTTAATGCAAGATGCCAATATCGCCCAGACCATCACCGATCTATCCACCAATTTCCCTAACCGCTATTTCAACACCAGCGGTGGCGTCAATGCGTCCAACTGGCTGAAAAACAAATGGCAAACCATGGCACAAGGCCGTAGCGATATCAGCGTCAGCCAAATTGCCCATGGCTGGGCGCAAAGCTCGGTAATGTTAACCATTAACGGCAGCGACAATGGCGCAGAAGTTGTCGTCATTGGCGCGCATCTGGACTCCATCAACCTGCGTAACCGCACCGAAACCGCAATTGCACCCGGTGCCGATGATGATGCATCAGGCGTTGCCAGCATGACCGAAGCACTGCGCGCCATGCTCGCCAGCAACTACAAACCACGCCGCACCATCAAACTGATTGCCTATGCGGCTGAAGAAGTTGGCCTGCGTGGTTCCGGCGAAATCGCCAAGGATTTCTACAACCGTGGCGTCAACGTGGTCGGCGTGCTGCAACTTGACATGACCAATTACAAAGGCTCGGCCAACGATATTTATATCTTTGGCGACTATACTGATCGCGCGCAAAACACCTTTCTCGAAAACCTGATCACCACCTACCAGCCAACCCTCACCGTTGGTCGCGACGTGTGTAATTACGGCTGCTCCGACCATGCCTCCTGGAACAATAACGGCTACCCGGCATCGATGCCATTTGAAGCCACCCTGGGTCAAAGCAATAAGAATATTCACACCACTGCCGATACCCTGGCCAATTCCGGCAATCAGGCATTGCATGCACTCAAGTTTGCCAAACTGGCGGCCTCGTTTGCCATTGAACTCGGTAGCGAAGGCCCGGGTGCCCCCGTGCCTGCAGACAAAACCGAATACTTCTTTGGCCCCTTGGCCGCAGGCGAAAGCCGCCTGTTTGGCCCGTTCAAGGTCGGCGCAGGTGGGGCACTGCGTGCCAGCACCACCGGTCTGGGTGATATGGATTTGTACGTGCGCAAAAACGCCACCCCCAGCACCAGCAGCTATGACTGCCGTTCAGCCGGTGCCACCGCCACCGAACTGTGCCGTCTGGTGGTTGACAGCAATACCGATGGCTGGGTGCGGGTCGTGGGTGATAGCGCAGGCAGCTTCAAGCTGATCGTCAGCTATCGGCCACAAAGCGCCCCTGTCAGCACCAAGCTGGTAACCAAGCCAGTCAGTAACCTCAAGCGATAATCTCACGCAGCAAACGCCCGGCATTTTTTGTGCCGGGCGCGACAAATCAAGACATCGCCATATAGCGCCCTGGCCGATGGTTGAGCGTAATCGCCAGATTCAACACCACCGCGCCCAATATTGACGCCACCAGTGCCAGCTTGCTGACCATAAACAGCGACGCCAGCACAATCAGCACATCCATCCCCATTTGCAATTTACCCGCGCGAATACCGTGCTTGTCCTGCAAATACAGCGCCAGAATATTAATCCCGCCCAGACTGGCCTGATGGCGGAACAACACAATAAAACCCACCCCCATCATCGAGCCACCAATCAAGGCCACATAAAACGGCGTGAGCGAACTCATTTGCATCAACTTGGGGTGTACACCCGCCAGCAGCGACACCAGCGCCACCGAACAAAACGTCTTGAGCGTAAAGCGCCAGCCCATGCGCCGAAAGGCCAACCAGTAAAACGGCAAATTCAACAGAAAAAACGCCCAGCCAAACGCTATCCCGGTTGCATAATGCAGCAAAAACGCCAGCCCGGCGGTGCCGCCAGTCAGCAAGCCCACCTGGGCAAACATGGATACCCCGAGCGAAACCAGCAAGGTTCCGGTCAGGATGGCGAGAATGTCTTCCAGCAGGGTATGGTTGTGAATGGGGTCGGCGTCGGTTGTCATAATCAGGCAAGGGAATCGTCAGGCGCGGGGCCGGGTGGGATGATGTTACACCAAAGCGCAGACGCAGCCCAGACGCAAGCTGGCATTGGGTGGCTGGCACGCTGGTTCCTTGATATAGCGCAAGCCCG
>JBDLSU010000310.1:0-6236 GCA_039799405.1 Pseudomonadota bacterium
GTTTTTTTGCGGCTGGGAAAAGTCGAGCGCGGCAAATTCCAGCGCAAAATTGCGTTGTTCCGGGCTCAGTTGCAAACTGCCGGGCTGCGGTTTTGCCAGCGCCTGCAGGCCACTGCTACGGCCATTAATCTTCAATTCCGTCAGCGCAATCGCAGGCTGGTAATGCCATTGCTGAAAGTGCTGCGGAAAAATCACTTGCAAGCCCAGTGTGCCGCCCTGAAACAAAATACCGTCGCGGGTTTTGCCATGCGCGCCAAGCCAGGTGGCCCCGGCATCAAAACCGTCGGCGCGCGAATACTCCAGCAACTTCATGCTGGCCGGATCAAGCACATAGCGGGTACTCCAGATGCGGCCCTGCTGGTCTTCCATGATGGTGCCCCAGGATTCATTACCAGCCTGCCCCAGCAGGGTGCTGATGTGTTCAAATTCGGCCTGCTTGCCATCCCAGCTTTTCAGGCGCTCCAGCCCCTTGTCGGTGGCAACCCACAGCCTTTGCTTGCTATCAAACAGCAAGCCACGGGCAAAACCCGATACCAGGCCACCAGCGCGCTTCGGTTCCGGCACAATCAGGGCAAATCCGGCCAGACCAGTCTGCCACACCAGCAAACCTTCATTGCTACCCGCCCAGATGCGTCCGGCGCTATCTTCGGCCAGCGCCAGAATCCCTTGCCTTATTGGCTTACCGTCCGGCCCGTTCATGATTTCAAAGCCGGAGGCACCAGCACGCCAGCGCGCCATGCCCTGCCCCAGCCCGACCCAGACCGTACCATCACGGGCCACCAGCAAGCGTTTGGCCGGTAGCGCGGGCAAGCCCGGACAAGCCTGCCATTCCCGCGCACCACGCGCCAGCCGCCATACGCCAGCTTGTTGCGTACCAGCCCAGACCGTAGCGTCAAGCCCCTGTGCCAGCGCCAAAACAGTCTGATCCGGCAAAGACCCGGCCCGGCCATCAGCGCGGTGACCACCAATCAAGCCGGTTTGCCGATCCAGAATATCGATACCATTGCCCACCGTACCCAGCCAGATTTGGCCGTTATCCAGTTCCAGCACGCTTTTGATATTGGAATGACTCAAACCCGCCAGCGTGCCCGCCGCCGCCCCGCTTGCCGCATTGCTTTGACGCAGAGTACGAAAAGCCTGGTTCAGTGTGTTAAAGCGTTGCAGACCCGCGCCCCGGCTACCCACCCACAACAAGCCGGAGCGATCCAGCAGCAGCGGCCCGACCTCATCAAAGGCCAGACTGGAACTGAGCGCCGGATCGTGCCGCAGAGCTTGCAATAATTGACCATTACTGGCCGCCACGATGCGAATGCCGCCCGTCATGGTGCCAAGCCAGATCTGCTGATCATTGACCTGGGCTATCGATTTGATCCAGCCATGGCCGGGTTGTTTGATCGCTTGCGGCAACCAGCGCACCTGCAAGCTGTCGGGGTCGAGTATCGCCGCGCCGTGGTCACTACTGCCCAGCCACAACTTGCCATCGTTGGCTTCAAACAGCGCGCTGATCAAATGCCCGCCCAAACTGGCAGAGGCTATGGTTTCAAAACTTTTGCCGTCAGGCCGCAAGCGCTGCAATCCACCCGCGCTCCCCACCCACAAACGGCCGCGCTTGTCCAGCAACAGGCTTTGCACACTGTTATGGAGCAAGCTGTCAGCCTGGCCCGGGGTGTTGCGTAAATGCAGAAAACGCTGGCTACCCGCAGCCAGATAATCCAGACCAAAATCGGTCGCGATCCAGATCCCGCCCCGGCCATCGGCAACCAGCGCACGCACGCCACTGGCAGCGATCGAATCCGGTTGCTTTGGATCATGCTGAAAATTGGTAAATTGATCAGTGCCGGGGTCATACAAGGACAAACCATCATTGCTGGTGCCAACCCACAGCCGTCCATCGGGCAGTGGTAGCAGGGTTTCGATATAGTTGCCGGAGAGCGAAGCCGGATTGCCGGGCTGATAGCCGAAGCGGCGAAAGCGGTAACCGTCATAGCGGACTACCCCATCCTGGGTGCCAATCCACAAAAAACCGCGCGCATCCTGCGCCAGTGCCGATACATAGCCCTTGGGAATCTGGCTGGCGTCGCCGATGTTCTCAAAAAAAGGTTGCGCGTAAGAAAAGTCGCCCGGCTTGCCCTGGGCTTGTGCAGCGGATGGGGCACCCATGAACAAAACCACCAGCGCAACCACGAACGGCATCAACCCGGCCAGCAATGCTGTGGTCGCCGTTGAAAGCCGTATTCTGTGGTTCACACCGATTCCATGGGTTGAGTGGCTTGAAGTTAACCAGCTTGGTGCAACTGGCAGTGAAACCAGTATTGTACATGCTGCTTATTGGAGAAAATCATTGTTCGAGCACAATCCTTAAACAATGACTTTCGGGGGAATTTGCATACGCGGGCTCAACTTATCCCGACCATCGCTTGTCCTGCAGGCTTCAACACCAAAGCGCCAGGCAAGCCAGGCTGCCAGATTTGGCGGCAATTGCGGACTGCAAGCATTGACCCCGCAATTTTTACCAATTTAATTCAGTATTTCAGGTCAAATTCAAAAGATACTTCCATAACAATGCTTGTCAACCAACCTCGCAATGTGATATGATTTGCAAACTTTTTTATTAACACTTATAAATTTTTGCTTAACAGCATCATCAGAAACATTTCGTAACATTATTCATTCAAAATACTAATGACCAATATTTTTTTCTGGAAATTAAATACCCCAATACCGGGACAAACCCAACGATCGGCTGTCCGCCAAATGGGTTTTGGTGGCAGCAAGGTGTTACTGGCATGGGCGCTGGTGGCGCTGGTTTCGGCGCTGCAGTGGTTGGCGTGGGCAGATAGCCTGGGTTATGACGCACTGCTGAAACTGACCCCGCCTGCCTTGCGCACGCCGCAGGTGCTGATGGTCAGTAGCGGGCACCATGCTTTGTTAAACGATGCGCCAGCCGCGCTGCCCGGCCATCCGGACTGGGCGCAACTGGCGCAAAGCTGGTTGACAGGTGGCGCGCGCCGGGTCGGGTTTGGGATCCGGCTCGATAGTCCACAACAGGCGCAACTGGCACCGCTGGTAGCAGCGGGCAAGGTAGTGCTGGCGGCTGAGGGTACACCTGATGCTGCGGATGAAAGCGCCGCCGATGTGGGCAAAGCAGCGGACAAACAAACAGGCAAGCAGGCACGCCAGCGCTTTTGGCAACAACTGGCAGGCACCGCCCCGGGTCAGCAGATTTGGCCGGATTATGCCTTCCCGGTGTCGCAACTTCCGGCCATTACCCGGCAACGCGCGCAAACTGAAGGCATTATTGCGCCCTTATTGCAAGACAAAATCATTCTGGTCGGCTACGCCAATGCGCCGGAACTACGCCAACTGACCATTCCCGGCCAGCGCACCAGCGTCAGCCAGTTGCAATATGATGCGTTGCAAGTGGATTCCTTGCTGCAAAACGCGCGCATCCGGCATGGTAATGGTTTGATCCGCATGCTGGCGGCGGGTGGTTTTGCGCTGTTGTTGCTGCTGGCCTTGCAGCGCCCAAGCTTTAAATTTGGTTTGAGTTTATTGCTGCTTGGTTTGCTGATGAGCTGGGGCGCAGCCTGGCTTTTGCTGGCAACATTCAAAATCTGGCTACCGCTGCCGGAAATGACGCTGCTGGCGCTGGCGACCTTTGTGGCGGTGTATTACGACAAAATCCATGGCGACGATATCAAAATCCGCGCCTTGATTGCCAGCACTTCGGGCAAATTGCACAAGCTGGCGCTGCCACCCTCGATTTTCCAGAGTCAGGATCACTGGCAATTTATTCTGCGCCTGATCGACCAGACCCTGCATGTCAACCGGGTGATTTTGCTGGAAAAAACCCCGGACAATAACCACTTGCGTGAAGTGCAGGCGCTCGGTAGTGATCTGGCAACGATACGCGAATTGCGGCGTGACTACCGACGTGAACCGTATTCCAGCGCCATTAACGCGCGCGGCCTGACCGAAGTAGAAAACTTTCTGGCCCATGGCAATGCGCAGGAAAAGCAGTTTGTGCTGCCGCTGCTATTAAATGGCGAAGTGCTGGGTTTTCTGGCCTTTGGTGTGTTGCAAGAACAATGGCAACACTTTTACCAACAGCAAAATGCACTGGCCCCGATGGCCGGGCAAATTGCCAACTTGCTATACCAGCGCCGCCTGTGGCTGGAACAGGAAAGCGCGGGTAAAGCACCGTTGTCACGCTTTTTTGAAGATGGCAATGCCGCCGCCTTCAAAAAACTGACCCAGGGCGTAGCGATGATGGAACGCCGTCTGGCGATTCTGGAACAAAGCTTCGCCCACGCCAGCCATGCCGAAATTGTGTATGACTTGTTTGGCCGGGTGCTGCTGGTCAACCAGCCGATGCGGCAACGGCTGGCGCATAGCGGCTTCAAAAGCAATGCACTCAACGATATGAGCGCGACTGATTTTGTCGCGCGCCTGAGTGGCAAGGGGCTGGATGCAGCACGCCAGGCCATGCAGGATTTGATTATTCATGGCAGCAAATTTTCCTGGCCGGTGAATTTGCCGGACTTGCTGGACGACCACCTGGTACTACGCGCCTCGGTGTTGCAGCACGAACCACAGCCCGGCACGGCTCCGGTGTCAGGCAGCAACGCCACCCAGCACCCGCAACCGTTCAATATCAGCGGCGTGCTGGTAGAAGTCATGGATATGGGCGAAATGATGTTGCAGCACGACGCGCGCTCGGAAATCCGCATGCAGGCCGCGCACTTTTTACATCAGGAACTGGACAAACTGCCCGCCCTGCTGCGCGCCCTGAACCACCAAAAACTCAATGCCTCGATGGCGAAATTAATCACGGCGCTATTGCAGGACAAAGCCAAAAATATCCAGACCATTATGGAAAAATCGCGCCTGCTGCTGGAAGACCAGGCCAGCAACCAGGTGTTGTGCTATCCGGTTGATGTGCATGCAGTACTGCAAAAAGCCTTGCTGGAACTGGCCGCGCAACTGGACAAGAAAAACCTGCATGTGCAAATACAATGGCCCAACCCCGGCATCCACGCGTTTGCGGTGCCGAAAGATTTGCGCTTTTGCCTGTGCGCGATTTTGCATTTGTTGATTCTGGACGCCAGCAGCGATTCGGTCTTGCACATTGCCGCCAGTCTGGAACAATCTTGCCTGCGCCTGCAATTTACCAACGCCGGCTTTGGCATGTCCAACCAGCGCCTGCAAGCCAGCCTGCAAGACCCTTTGGCGCGAGAGCAAGCGCCACTGTTCGCCCAGGCTTTTGAAGCCATCGGCCTGATTGCGGCGTGGGATGGCACACTGCAATTGCAGAGCGAAATTGGCGAAGGCATGCAAGCCAGCTTGCGCCTGGCCGCCTTCCATTGGCAGGAAAACGATGCGCAAGTGCTGGCAGGGATCAAACAAGCCGACAACGCGCCACGCATGAGCAAACCGCGCCTGGTAGTGGGGTAAGCCGCAATGGACTTGCATTTTTTATCCCATCTGTTTCCGCTACAGATTTTCCCGGCCAGCGGCCTGGCCAGTTCCGTCATCACCACGGTGTGGGTCGGTATTTTTGTGGTGGCGCTGTTCAATTTGCGCTTTGGCTGGGTCATGTCCGGCCTGATCGTACCCGGCTATCTGGTGCCGCTGCTATTGATCAAACCCAGCGCCGCGCTGGTGGTGCTGGTAGAAAGCGTGCTGACCTACTTCATTGTCTGGTGGTATTCCGAAGTATTGTCGATGCGCATGGGCTGGAGCCGTTTTTTCGGGCGCGACCGCTTTTTTGCCATGGTGCTGGTCTCGGTTGGCATTCGCATCATCAGCGACGGCTATGCCCTGCCCTGGCTGGGTGACACGTTGAGCCAGCGCTGGCAAATTCATTTCGATTATCAAAACAATTTACACAGCTTTGGTTTGATCATCAGCGCGCTGGTCGCCAACAATTTCTGGAAAACCGGCCTGCGCCGTGGTCTGCTCACCAATTTCGTCACCATCGCCATCACCTATTGCCTGGTGCGCTTTGTGCTGATGCAAACCACCAATTTTTCGCTGGCAAATATCGGCTTCCTGTATGAAGACATCGCGTCCTCGTTTTTAGCCAGCCCCAAAACCTATATGATTTTGATCATCACCGCCTTCCTGGCCTCGCGCATGAGTTTGTACTATGGTTGGGATTTTTCCGGGATTTTGATTCCGGCCCTGCTGGCGCTGCAATGGTATCAACCACAAAAAATCATCCTGTCGTTTGTGGA
>JBDLSU010000311.1:0-4153 GCA_039799405.1 Pseudomonadota bacterium
TCCAACAACGTGTGACAGTCAGCTTCACCCAGCGTGATGGCAGTACGTTGAACGTCCGAAAAAGCACCCTCGCCGAACCGGATTTGATGAATATTTACCGCGCAATTGGCGTGACACCAGCGCCAGGAGGAACGAAGAAAATGATCGCATAGGCCCATTTTACGAGCTTGTTGTGCCTCTTCAGAATTGTTTGCGATGCAAGTCGTTGATTATTATCAGAATATTTTTTAGGTTGTTAAACTTGGGTTAATGCCCAATGTGGCGCAGCACTTCGCACAACTGGCTGCCAAGCGCGGGTAGCACGGTAACGCCCGGATTGTTCATCAGCATGCGTAAAAACACCAGCCCGCGCATGCCTGAGTTAATTGACGCCGCTACGCTCAATCACCACCATATCCTGCCTGCAAACATCACGATCACGGTCGCTGGCCTTGAGCGGAGTGCTACCCAGCAAATCCGGCAAACCCGGCCCGGCTTTGAATTGCGCTGGCAGCTTGATGCGGATTTCATACAAGCGGTCTTGCGCGCACAAAAAGCTGAAGCTGTCAGCCGCATCCGGATGCGCGCTCTGGATCAGCTTTTTCAACTGGTTCAGGCTGATTTTTTTGCCGATATTGGCGTTGATAAATTTACCCGCCTCGCTGCTATCGACGGTCTGCACCGCTTGCACCGCCTTGCGAAAGTAGGCGTTGCCATCCATGTCTGTCTGGCAGGTGCCGTGTTTTTTCCATTCATATTCGCCAAACGACTGGCTGAAAAAGAAATTGGGCATCCACGGTTGCACCAGCTTGATGGTTTCTGGCGATAAATTCATGCGCTGGTTGCCACAGTTGCCATAATTGATGCCGCAGGCCGTTTTGTTGGGCCACAGACCGTGCAGGCTCAGGTTCGATACCACCAGCGCGCCCTTGGCCATGGCGGCGCATTCGGGTTTGCGGATGCTGCGTTCTTTGTATTCGCAAAAGCCGGGTTGCCAGGTCAGAGCCAGCACATAGCTGTCGAATTGATCGGGTTTGTTGCAGATGTTGTCATTGGGGTTGCGCTTCTCATGCGCAGGTGCGCTGGCGCGGACGCTGCTGGCAGGTGTGGCACCACCTGGTAAGGGCTTGATGCTGCCGCAATCGGCCGCCACCCAGCGCGTTTGCGGTTTGGCTGCGGGCAGGTTGATTCTGATCCAGTTGTAGTCTTTTTTATTAACTTCAAGCACACTGAAACTTTCACCCGCGCGCACCTGCGCATTGCCCGGATTGGTGGCGTTTTTAAAGCTGACAAAGGCGTCGCAGGTTTTGCTGGCGCTAAAGCTGCCGCTGGCGGGTTCGCTGGCGTGCGCCATGGTGGCAAACAGGGGCAGGGCGGTAATGAGGGCAACTGGCAGTTTTTTCATGAATGATCCTGAGCAAGACTGATGGACAATAAGCCCTGGGGCGCAAAGCGCCAGTTTAGCACTGGCTTGCCCCGGGATTGGGAAAACTAACGCCACTCGCTCTGCACCACATCATTCATCGGGATATAACTCAAATATTGCACCATGCGTGGCTGTTTGCCACGGTTGGGCGTGGCGCAGTGTGGCAAGGCCTGGTGCCAGATCACAAAATCGCCCGCTTTGCCCGGCACTGGTTGCGGCTTGAGGGTTTGCGCGGCGATGGCGCGGGCATCTTCATCAGGGGCAATGGTGCTTAACCAATCAGCAATGCGGTGCTGGAAACCCGGTACGCAGTGGAAGGCGCCATCGTGTTCGCCACAATCGCTCAGGTACAGCAAGCCCTGGAAGCGTTCGGGAATCGGTAGCGCCAGGCTGACATCCCAGTGCAAGCCATTGCCGCGAAAGGTAAATTGTGCGGTTTCGGGCGGGTTAAAGCTTAAATGATCGATGGTTTTATAGATGGCGCTGCTGCCATACAGTTGTTCATACGCTGCTTGCACGCGGCGGTTGGCGCGGTTGGTGTTCAGGCGCGGCTGGTTGTACAAGGGCACCATCAAGCCCTGTTGCTGGCATTGCGTGCTGTACCAGCTTGCCGGGTCATCCGGGCTGGCACCCAGATAATCCCAGATCGCAGCGCAGCTTTGCTGGCAGGCGGCGGCGTCGATTACGCCGGGTAAAACCAGGTAGCCGTTTTCTTGCCAAAACGCGATTTGTTGCGGGCTTAGTGTGAAGTCGGCTCCCGTACTGTCGCCTGAAAGTTCCAGCAACGGGTATTGCGCTTCATACTGCACAATCCAGTCGTAAAACGCTTGCTGGCCGGGGCGTTGTTGCAGCAAAAAATCCAGTGCTACCGGGTGCGCAATATGGTGGGCATACAGCGCTTGCACCTGGCGTCGCCACAGCGCGGTATCGGTGGGCGTTGCCTGATACGCCGGGTCGCAGTGGCGCTGCCACAGTTTTTGTAAAATCGGCCAGTCTTGCATGGTGCGAAATGAATGGGGTGGGTCGGTGCCAGCCTTATTTATTTACTTACTTGCCGGTGGCGCTAATGCTGCGTCAGCAAGTATAGCGGCACCGTTGCCGCCCATGAAGCAGTCAGAATGCTTTATTGCGCTTTTTGACGTTGCCGACGCCGTGCCACCACACCCAGGGCGGCCAAACCGCCCAGCATCATGGCCCAGCTTTCTGGCTCCGGTACGGCGGTTGTTGGTAAGTAGCCAATACTTTGGGTTTGAGCGAATAGTTGTCCTTCCAAAGGGTTGGCATTACCGTTGGCAAACGCCAGCGAAAAATGTTCAAAAGATCCGCTATTGCCGTCAAGATTCCAGGCGCGGTCGATGGAAGCTGATTGTTGCCCGCCATTATCAGGCAGGGTGTTGCCATAAATGGTTAAAAATGCCCGGCTCTCGACGATGGAACTGGCAGGGGAAATGGAATAAACATTACCGGAAATGTTGCCGGATAGAACAAATGCGGTATTGGCACTCAGGGTGAAATTGGTAAAGAGGGTGTTGTTGGCACCAAAATAGCCACCTTGGGTCAGGTAGCCTTTGGTGGCAATTGAATTGTACAAGCTACTGTTGGCAAAAGCACCCGAATGTGCTGTGCTTACGCCGGTACCCACATAATCGATGGTGGTTTCGTGTTTGGCGTCAGTTACCGCATCCTGGTCGGGGCGATCTTGTACAGTAGAGCTACTTTCGTTGACCGAACCGGTAAAGTTAATGGTGGGCGTGACATTGTCAAACGGGTTCAGGTCGATTAATTGAAATTGCAGGTTGGAGAGCCGTGCATTGGAGCTGACGGTAGTATCGGCCATGCTGGCGCTACTGAGCAAGGTCAGGCTGACACCGACTGTCAGGGTGGTGATGTTCGAGAAAAAAGTCATATGCGTTCAGTAAAAGGAGGTTGGATGAGGGCAACAAAAAGCCTTGTTAATCATACATGAGCTTGTGTATTCGGCAAAGAATCAGTTTGGTCAATTTTCGACCAGCACAGTTGTATTGTGTTGTTGATCGAATGTAATTCGGCGAGGAAAATGTTCTATATTGCAATTCTCCCCTCCGGGCAAGCTTCTTCATTGATTTTGCGGGTGCCCGCCTTATCGCCACTTTTTACTCAACCGTAAACTCATTCACCAGCAAGGCCAGCCGGTCAGCCTGGGCTTTCAGGGCATTGGCAGCGGCGGCGGCTTCTTCCACCAGCGCAGCGTTTTGCTGGGTCACTTCATCAATCTGGGCAATCGACAAATTGATCTGATCGATGCCGGAACTTTGCTCGCGGCTGGCGATGGTAATTTCGCCCATGATATCGGTCACGCGTTCAATGCTGCCGACAATTTCCTGCATCGCGCTGCCAGCTTGTTCGACCAGTTGGGTGCCGGTTTCCACGGTATCGACCGAATCGTGTATCAAAATCTTGATTTCTTTGGCCGCCGCCGCCGAGCGCTGTGCCAGATTGCGCACTTCGCTGGCGACCACCGCAAAGCCGCGCCCTTCTTCCCCGGCGCGGGCGGCTTCTACGGCGGCGTTCAGGGCCAGGATATTGGTCTGAAAGGCAATGCCGTCAATCACAGCGATGATGTCCGAGATCTTGCGTGAGGAGTCATTGATCTCTTTCATGGTGTCCACCACCCGACCCACCACATCGCCGCCGCGTGCGGCCACCGTGGACGCGCTGGACGCCAGCTGATTCGCCTGTAGTGCGTTTTCTGCGTTGTGCTTGACCTGT
>JBDLSU010000312.1:0-4615 GCA_039799405.1 Pseudomonadota bacterium
ATGCCTCTTGCGGCACCCCATCAACCGTACCCGGCTTGAAGCGGCACAAACTCAAGCCCTGCCGTGCCGCCTTGTCCAGATCCTTGTAGCCGCTGGTTTTTTCGATACGCGAATCCATCACCCGGCCATCCACCCCAACCAGAAAACCCAGCACCACAGTGCCCTCCTCCTCATTGCGAATCGAATTTTTCGGGTATTCCGGCTTGCTGCAAGCCGAGGCATCAATCACCGCCTTGACCCGTACCGGCTCATGCCTGGCAATCACGGTTGGTGGCAGCGTTGGCGTGGGTGTGCCGTGCGGCCCCGGGTGATAAGGATCTTTCGGTGGATCGCCCTTTACACCGGTGATGCTTGGCCCGGCAGGCGGTGGATCGATTGGCAGATCCGGCGGCGCAATCCATGGCGGCGTCACCGGGGTTTCCTTGGGCATCAAGGTATCGGTGGTGGGCGGTGGCGTGGGAACCGGCGTCGGTTCCGGGATCGCATCGACCGTGGTGACGGTATCGTGCGGCTTGCTTACCATCCGGATACCCATGCTCTGCGCAATCAAAAAAAACACTACAACGTGCAATAAAGCCACCAGCATCATACGTGGCATGCTGCGCGTCATGCTGGCTTTGGGATCGGGTTGTTCGGTGAAATACATCGTGTTCTCCTGAAAATGACAGCCTGACGGCATAAATTATTCCCTGCATTGATAGCGACGCTGCTTTTAAAAAGCATTAAAATTGCTATTCAATGGAAATATATTATTCCATCAAATGGAAGCTGTAAAGTTTTTTGCGAAGATTTTTTGCTTCAGGATGAAATCCATCACTTCTACCCACTAGCATAAAATTTACGTTATCATGGCAAACATTCCGACTTTTGGACGCCAGATCATGAGCACATCAAGCAACCATCCCGCCAACCACATCAAAGTGTTATTAGCTGATGACCACCCGATGGTAATGACCGGTTTTGCCATGGCGCTGGCCGCGTTTGATGTTGATGTGGTCGGTCAGGCCCGCACCCCGCAGGAAGCGGTAGCGCAATTTGCCAGCTTGCAGCCGGATGTGGCGATTCTGGATATGCGCTTTGGCGAAGAAATGACTGGCATGGATGCAGCACGCGAGATTTTGCGCCAGTTCCCCAAGGCCAAAATCATCTTCCTGAGCCAGTTTGACCAGGACAGCCTGATCAAGGAAACCTACCGCCTGGGCGCTAGCGCCTTCCTGACCAAAGACTGCGACCCTGCTGACTTGGCACAAGCCCTGCAACGCGCCCACGCGGGCGAACTGTACTTCATGCCGCAGATTGCCGAACGGCTGGCCAATTTATCGATCCGTGGTGACGCCTCGCCGCGTTCGCTGCTGGACGAACGCGAGCTGGAAATTTTCACGCTGATGGCAGAAGGCCTGACCAATAACGAAATTGCCGAAAAACTCAACCTTTCCACCAAAACCATCAGCAATATCAGCCAGGCCGTGAAAGAAAAACTCGGCGTACATCGCCCGGCTTACATTACCAAACTGGCCGTCAAACACGGCCTGATCGAACCTTGAGCGCCCGCCCGCGCTGGCCCAGTCTGCACTGGAAGCACTGGAGCATCAAAGCGCGCTTGATGTTGATTGCCACCTTTCCGGTGCTGTATCTGTTTGTCTGGATGGTCGGCTATTCCTGGAGCAGCCACTTGCGTGAAGCCAATGAAGAACTGGCCGAGCGTGGCCGCATCGTCGCCACTGCGCTGGCCGAGAGCAATGAATCCACCATCAGTGCCGGCATCAACCATGGCAAGTGGCCAGAACTGAAAGCCACCATCCACGGCCTGCTACAGTCCGACACCAGCTTGTACCGCATCGCCGTGCTGGACGCCAACGCACGCGAAGTGATGCACGTAACATCAGAACGCAGTAGCACCCCGGAGCAGCGCCATTTCACCGTGCCGGTACGGAAAAAACTGATGTGGATCGGCGTCATCCCCGCCAATGGCAGCGACCACAAGACCCCGGCCAATGCCCCCGCAGCCGCGCAAGGCAAGCAAACCATCGACCACACCATCGTCGGCTATGTGCAAGTAACGATGTCGCCCACCCATATGCTGGACAAGCAAAAACAGCGCTTCTGGTTTGAACTGTCGATGGCAGCCCTGGCGCTCTCGGTCAGCGCCACCCTGGTATATTCGCTCTCGCGCAACCTGACTGAATCGCTCAAAGAATCGATGGCGGCGCTGCGCCAGATTCGCAGTGGTGACTATCAGGTCGATCTGGACATTACCAGCGGCGGCGAACTGGGTGAACTGCAAGCCGCCATCAACACCATGGCCGCCAGCCTGCAACGCGCCACCCAAAACCTGGAAAACCAGGTGCAAGCACGCACCCACGACCTGGAAGCCTCACGCAACGAAGCCTTGAAAGCCAATGCCGACAAGCGCAAGCTGATTCAAAAAGTACACAGCGTGGTAGAAGACGAGCGCAAAAGCATCGCCATTGAAATCCACGACGAACTCAACGCCGCGCTGATCGCAGCGCGCCTGCATTCGCAACGCATCTTGCAACTGGCAAGCGCCATGCCCGATAGCGACGCGGTGCTGGAAGTGCGCAGCAAGGCGCAAGCGATTATCGACATCAATAAAGATCTCTACGCCAGCGGCCGCAAGCTGGTACGCCGCCTGCGCCCGGAAGTGCTGGACATGCTGGGCCTGCACGGCGCGCTGGAAGAAATGGTGCGTAGTTACGAGCAACATCACCCGCACTGCCATTTTGAACTGGAAGCCGAGGGCGATTTTGCCAAGCTCGATATCGCACTGGCGATTTCGGCTTACCGGATCGTGCAGGAGGCGTTGTCCAACGTCATCAAACATGCTGATGCCAGCCATGCGCTGGTGCGCCTGCGTATGGGTGCTACGCCTGACACGGGCAATATTGAAGCTTCGAGCTGGCTGGAGATTGAAGTTGAAGATGATGGTTGCGGGTTTGATGCAAAAGCCAATGCTGCCGGGATTGGTTTGATCGGGATTCGTGAGCGGGTGGCCGGGTGGAATGGCGAGATGCAGATTCAAAGCCAGGCCGGGCATGGCACGACTTTGCTGATTCGTTTGCCGCTGTAACGACCTGTCCTTCCCCACATGTCATATCAAAAAGTCGCGCCCCGAAAAGAAAAAACCTGAATCCGATTGCGCCATGCCTGCGTATATGACTTGCACCTCTGGTTTTGCTGGCAGCGGGAAGCGCTATTTCAACCATTTGCGTCTTTGTGAATAGATGCGTAGCGCTTGGCCAGTGCGGCGAAATAGAAGGATTGCATTGATGCAATTATTAACACAATTAAATTGAAATTAATTTTATGAAAAAATTATCAAAATTCACACTGTCTTGCCTGGCATTCACAGTACTTTCAGCGGGTGCATTCACGGCTTACGCGGCCATGATACAAGACACTTATACAGAATACGGCGATGCCCAGGGCAACCCCGTTGGTTGGAGCTACCGTAGTTGTGCTGGTCGCTTGACTACCGGCGGGACGGTGACGAGCAACATCCTTGAAGTACAGCATCAACCATGTGGAGGCTAAATCGATCCAGGTTCGGCAACACCGCCGAGCGGTGCCAATCCTTGATGCTTTGGCATGATCGGAGGGTGACAGAATCTGCGTTGCCGCCTGCTTTTTGACGGCATTAGCACGCTGTTCCAGCGGCATCGCTGATGCCTGTAGTAGAAAGTAAAAGTGTCACTTGGCGCGATGCCATCCTCCCTCTGGGTTGTAGTGGTGAAGTGACACTTTTACCGTAACAGAATGAAGAGTAAAAGCGGATTTTATAACAATGCAACTGAAGTAATTCGTGATGCGATTCGGCGCATTGCAAGCCATAGTCAGCGACGACGGTCGTTTAACCATCCCTGCGGTTAACCTCAAGAACTACGTCCTTGAACTGGCACATAGTTATCAGATCACACCTGTCAAAACATGGTCAGATGATTGGGTCGGGAATGTCACCCGGCTGGTTGATGATGAGGTCAAAACGGATGAGGTTGAGGATTTGATCATTGCGCTGAAAAAAGCACATCGGCTCACCAACCTCGAAATGGTGCAACTCATGACAAATTATTTGCGGGAAAAAGAGCGTGTTTGATCCTTTCAAAGATTTTGACAACGCAGGCTACCTGCGCAATAGCGCTGGCGAGAAAAATCCGAAAATTGTAATTTAACAGTCAGAGCGTCTCACGAATCGCAACTTGTACTTGTATGATTTGGATTTTTGCGTATAATCCCCTTAAAGGAATATTCACTTAAAGGAATTTCCAAATGAGTTTTCTGGACAAAAAAGCGCGTCTGGGCATCTTTTTAACCCGCTTGTCCGAGGCCGAGACGGCGACCTCGGAATCAAATGGCATGGCATTGATCAGCTCGGTTTTGAATCAGGTTGAAGATGAATTTACTAACATTGCCTATAACCCGGATGCATGGGCCGATGACGGCAGGATGTATCCGCCACAGCAAGACAATCGAAGAAGCCATAACGCAAAAGTTGGCCGTTACCGCAGCCGTAGTCACAACACACTCATCGCCTGCAATGGCGCGATACGAATTGAATCACTAAGCCAAAGAATCTTGTTAGACAAACCCGGTGCAGATG
>JBDLSU010000313.1:0-4918 GCA_039799405.1 Pseudomonadota bacterium
CTCGATGGACATTCTCATCGCCAATTTGAACAAAAATGGAACCGGTTTCAGTCAGCAAATCCCGCGCGACAATTAGCCGATCACGTAGGTAGCTAAGATACGAGTGAATCCCATCTCGCCAAGTATCACGAAATGCCTTCACCTGTTCCGGTTCGCGCGTAATGTGTTCGGCAGTCTCGTCCTTCCCCCCTCGGCTTGTTGTGCTCCACTGAAAATTGCTATTAAATTTAATCCCATACGGCGGATCAAAATAAATACACTGCACCTTACCCCGCAAGCCTTCCCGCTCCGATAGCGAGGCCATCACCTGCAAGCTGTCGCCCAAAATCATGCGGTTGCTCCAATGCGAGTCATGCTGATAAAACTCGGTTTTGGCATTTTCATTGGGCAAGCCGTTGAAGTCGGCAAACATGTCGAATTGTTCTGTCGGTGCTTCGCCTTGGGCCGCTTTTTTGCGCTCCGCTTCCCGTTTCAAATCGTCAATCAATGCCTTGGGGTGAACTTTTTCCTGAATGTATAAAGGCGGTGCCTGTACCGTCAAATCACCCAGGTCTTGTTCATCTTTGCCGCGCCACACCAGTTGCGGGTCCAGGTCGCGGTTGCGCCGCTCGTAGGCGACCCGCACGGGTGCCTGATCGTCGGCATTCATGACGGACTGGTATTCTGCGGTCGGAATATTTTTGCGCGTGGCGTCGTTATGCTTGATTGCGTCTACGACCAGCGCTTCTTTTTTCTTGGTTGCCATATCGGTACTCGTTATTGGGTTCAAGCCGCTGCAAGTGGCGGCGACAAGGTTTGCTGGATGATGCGGTCAAATTCCTGCTCCAGCCGCGCGGCAAAATCGGCTTCCATTTGCCAGATTTCGGTAAACTCGGCAAAGGCCCAACGCCCGTAATGACCGATGTTATTGACCCCCGGCAGCCAGCAGGTTTCCATGGCGGCTTTCTTTTCTTTGGCATCTTCACGCCGATAGCCTTTAATTTCCACCACCAGATTAATGGTGCCCCCTTGGCCGTCATCGACAATGACAATAAAGTCCGGCAAATAACGCCGCGTTTCCGCTGCATAGCGATACGGCACTTCAAAGCCCAGGTTATGGTTTTTAACGTAGGCCCGCACGCACGGATGGCTTTCCACCACGCGGCAGAATTCACCTTCCCAGCCGCTATCGAGCATCAGAAAGTTCAGGTGGCAGTGCGCTGCACTGGCTTCCCAATAATCGGTCTTGGTGGTAAAAAAGTTCACATGCCGGGTGGAGCCAGTGGGGTTGTAAGGATCAAGAATCGCCTTGACCGGACAATCGTCACTATGCTCACGGGTAATGCCGGTGGTAATTTTCTGGCAGGCCATGTCCGCCAATACCTGATACAGCAATTGCGCCGGATAAGTACCGCCCTTGCAATCCAGATAGCCATCCAGCCATTGCTTGGTAATTTGCTTGAGTTGGCCGAACAGGTGCAATTTGGCAGGTTCGCCCGGATCACGCCATTGGTGATACAGCAAATGCTTGGTCAAGTGCATCACCAGCGTGGCCTGGCGCAAGTCTTTGGAATGCTCCAAATTCAAATCCACCGCTTTACCGATAATGCCCGCGTTCTGCGTAATGGATGGCCCGATCAAATCAGGCGTCAAGGTCAGCACCGAATCGGCATCAAACTTGGCGGTAAGGCGTTCTTCCGGCAATTCGGTGCGGTAGCCCTGCACCCGTGGGAAGCGAATTTCGAGCAAGTCGCGCTGCGGGCGCACTGCCTTTACGTGCAGGCGCTCGCGTGGCGGCTTGGGCGTGGCAATCACCGGTTTAGCGGTAAAGTCGAAGGGAATGCCGAGCACATCGGCATATTCGGCTTCGAGCAAACCATTGGCTTGCAAATCATACGATTGCCGACGTAGCGCACGGCCAATCACTTGTTCGCACAGCAATTGCGTACCAAAAGCGCGCACGCCCAGCACATGGGTGACGGTGTTGGCGTCCCAGCCTTCGGTCAGCATCGATACCGATACCACGCAGCGGATGCCTTCTCCCAGTCTGCCTGGCTTGCCGACCGTGTTCATCACTTCACGCAGCAATTCCTGATCGCTCAGGTTTTGCCCGGCCTGCATGTCACCACTGCGCTCAACTATTTCGCGGCGGAAGCGCTCAATTTCATCACCCGCCATGGCGCGAAAACCATCGTCCAGTGCATCGCCCGATTCCAGTTGGGCACTGTCGATCAAGAGCGTGCGCGGGCGCGCCAAGGGAGTGCCATCATCCGCGAAATTGCGAAACAAAGGCAAGCGGCCCTGTTCCAGTTGCTGCTGCCCATCGTCCAGTGTGCGATAAAAGCCAGACAAGTAGTCATACACCAGTTTGGAGGTGGAGGTGTTATTGCACACCACAATAAAGCACGGCGGCACGCGAATGCCCGCTTCTTGCCAGATGTGGAAGGTTTTTTGGTAATGGCCGTACAGCGCATCCAGTGCCGTCAGCAGGGGCAGCGGTAAATTCAGCGGGTCGAGTGTTTTCCCGGTGGCACGGCCTTTTTTCGGCATGTCGGCTTTGATGTGTTCCCACAGGTTGCGGAACGTGGGCACCTCGTTGCCGGGAATATTGTCGGCAACCGGCACGCGCGGCAATTTGACAATGCCGCATTCAATCGCGTCCATCAGCGAAAAGTCGCTCATGGTCCAGTGGAACAAAGTGCCTTCGCGGTAGCCGGAACCGGCCAGAAAAAACGGCGTGGCGGACAGGTCAATGATGTCGGCCTTACCGAATTTGGCTTTGACCGCTTGCAAGCCGGTAATCCACAATCGCGCGGCTTCGTTTTTGTCTTCTGCTTCTTTTTTGTCTTCGCCTTTGAGTGCAGCCGCTTGCGCAGCCGCTTCGGCATCAACTGGTGGCTTGGTCTGGTAGCAGTGGTGTGCTTCATCGTTCAGAATCAGCACACGCTTTAAGGTCAGCAGTTCCGGCATCACACGCTGCAGCATTTGCCCGGCGCTTTCCAGTGTGCTGATCGGCTTGCCCCCGCGCCCTTGCAACAGCAGGCGGTTGCCCTTGGCCAGATTCATGCGTTCGCGCAGTTTGAAAGCGTGGTAGTTGGTAATGACGATTTTGGCGTGATTGAGTTCCGGCAGCAAATCGGGCGGCACCAGTTCGCGGCTTTGGTAATAGCTGTCCGGGTCGTTTGGCAGCAACACGCGCAAGCGGTCGCGAATGGTCAGGCCGGGGGCCACCAGTAAAAAACCACGGCAAAAGCGCTTGTCATCCGGGTTGCGCATGGCATTGATGGTTTGCCAGGCAATAATCATTGCCATCACAGTGGTTTTACCCGCACCGGTTGCCAGTTTCAGCGCCAGCCGCATCAAGCCGGGGTTGGCATTCTGGTTCACATCGGCCAGATGTTCCAGAAACGGTTTACCAATCTTGCCCAGTTTGGGCGCAACTTCGGTGAGCCAAATCACGGTTTCCACTGCTTCCACCTGACAAAAGAACGGGCGCAGGTTGGAAAACGGGTGGTGCCGCCAGTGTTGCAACAGGCGGGCAGTTTCGGGGCTGACTTGCCAATCCAGCATGTTGGGCAGGGCACGCCAGCTATCGACTGCGTTGCGCACCAGGTTGATCATTTCGGAATGGGAATAGCGTTCCCCTTCACCCGCCAAATGCTCGGCTTCCTGAAGCAAATCCAGCACATCTTGCTGCGGATTTTGCTTGCGCTTGCGCGGTTTGGGAATGGGCGTAATGAAGTCAGCGCGCCGCCGTCGTTCGATAATTTGCTGTGTCGGTTGCCCAGTGTCATCCAACTCCCAATGGCGGGCCGGATAGGCGTAGGGCGAATTAAGGATGGGTTGATCGAAGAACGGGTTATCCATTGGATTGCAGCAAGAAAAATGGCGACGCGGAATGGTATCACTAATCGTTGGTGGCAGAGACTGTAGGGTAAAAAAGAACTCGCTATTCTGTAAGTTCAGGCGTGATTTGTTTGTAAATTGCCATATCAGATCTGGGTGTTTTCCGATGTTGTAATGGAATGTTAAATTTAATTATTGGCGATTGCTCGTGATTACCTGATTTCTCTTCAGGAGTAAGATTTCAAAAATAGGATTTATCCCATGTTTTGTAGAAGGCATGGCTTCCTTTGATTCATCGTGTCTATTTTTGAAATAATTTAATTTTAGAAAAGAGGTGAAAAATGAGTCATTTCTTCACGAGGATAATTTCAGGGCATTTCTGCAATGTTGCCGCAAGATTTCCCATGATTTTGCTGGCGATCTGCTTCAGTTGTGTAATCTCCGGTTGTGCGCCTTGCGATAATGTGACGCGAATTGGCCTGACAGAATGGAAACCTAACCCAGGGTATGCTTGGGTAAATCCTGCAAATACCGGAATGGGGGTGGTCTGGGTGCCAGGGGCCAAAGACGGTGTTCATCCGCATGTTATCGCCGCAACCAAAGAAGGAAAGTGGACTGTTGAACCTGGTTACCAATGGGCGTCTGCAAAAAATGACTCATACGAAGTAGTTTGGACACCGGGATTGCAACATGGGGGAATCAACCACATCTTTTCTGCCGAAATAGAGAATCAATGGGTTCCTGATCCTGGCTATGTTTGGGTGGATCAAGATGATGTCTATAAAGGTGTTCATTGGCAAGAAGGAACCCTTCATACTAAATTTCCTCATGTTCTGGCAGCGCCGAAAGAAGGTGTTTGGCGACCTGATTCCGGGTTTAAATGGGTAAATGAGATTGATAAAGATCTCACCGTAGTCTGGGCACCTGGAAGCAGGCACCGGGTTTATGCTCATGTTTCAGCCGCAGAGCAGGAAAATAGTTGGAACGCTGATCCTGGCTATCGCTTTTCAGATCAAACCAATGTCGCAAGTGTCGTTTGGGCACCCCAGATGCCTCATCCTGATTTTTCAAATGTTCGCGCAGCAGCGCGGGA
>JBDLSU010000314.1:0-4354 GCA_039799405.1 Pseudomonadota bacterium
ACCAGCGCCGCATCGCGCTCGGCAATTTTGTCAGCAATCACCCGGGGCACCAGTTCAAATTGCCCGGCCAACCCGACAATCACCAGCCGCCCGGCAATCAAATGCGCCTGCACCGCAGCCGACACATACATGCGCTCGATTTTGCTGCCAAAGGTAAAGTTATAAGCAATATCACCCGCCCCTTTGCTCTGGCGATTGGTTTGCACCATCTGGGCAATTTGCGCAGTGATCGCTTTTTGCTGCGCCGCCGCATCACGCTGTGCATTCAGTTCCCGCGCGCGCTCGGCGTTTTTGCGCTGCACTTCCTGCGCCGCCAAACGCGCTTCATCCACGCTCTGGGTGCCAGTGCGACGTTCGATTTTCTTTTGTTTGGTTTTGTCTTGATTGGCGAGTTTGGCCTTGGTCTTATCGACCAAACCGGCTTTCAAAAACTGATCTTGTAAAGATGCCATGGGGATTTTGATTGAAGACTGGTGGCGCGGCTGGCGGGGATCGAACCCACGACCCTTGGCTTCGGAGGCCAATACTCTATCCACTGAGCTACAGCCGCGTAGAGAAAAATCGATGAAGACCCGAAGGATATATGATTTTTTTTGATTCGTCCATTTAAAAACACAAATTGGGTTCCAATCAAGCCCTTTTCCGTCTATAATTTCGGGCTTGGCGCAGGTTGCACGTCGCTTTTTCCCGATACGCTTCCACTCACCCGGCTTTGAACTTTTGTACTTAGGACATTATGAGCGAACACAACGAACACGAATCGGCTATCAAGACCCCAAAACAATTGATCGTAGCCGTGATTGCCGCCTTTGCGGTGCCTATCATTTGTATTATCTTGTTGGTCATCTATGTCACCAGTGATAAATTGACTGGCGCAGGTTCACAAGGCCAAACCCCGGAAGCGATTGCGGCACGGATTCGCCCGGTGGCAGACGAAGGCTACAAAGCCAATAACCCGAATGAAGTCAAAGCCCTGCAAAGCGGTGAAGCCGTGTACACCAGCACTTGTGCTGGCTGCCATGCCAGTGGTGCCGCAGGCGCGCCCAAGACTGGCGACAATGCGGGCTGGGCCAGCCGCATCGCGCTGGGCTATGAAGGCTTGTTGAAATCGGCCATCGCGGGCAAGGGCGCAATGCCTGCCAAAGGCGGCAACCCGGATCTGGATGATGTTGAATTGGGTCGTGCGATTGTGCATATGGTCAATAAATCCGGCGGCAAGTTCAAGGAGCCTGAAGTGAAAGCAGCACCCGCCGCCGCAGCTTCGGCCAGCGCACCGGCACCCGCCGCCGGTGCTTCGGCATCGGCATCTGCAGCAGCGTCGATGAGCGCCAGTGCCCCGGCTGCTGCGCCTGCTGCATCGGCTGCAACTTCAGCCCCTGCTGCCAGTGCCTCTGCCAGCAAATAAGCTTTGAAATAAGTTTTATCTTCACAACAAAAAAGCCGCTCGTTGAGCGGCTTTTTTGTTGACTTAAACCAGAATCAACCCAAAAACAGGCGGTACACCGGGTTGCTGCTTTCATCCCAATAACGATAGCCGAGTGTGGTCAAAAAGGCCTGGAAGGCTTGAGTGTCGTTTTTCGGCACTTGCAAACCAACCAAGACCCGCCCCACATCACCGCCCTGGCTGCGGTAATGGAATAGCGAAATATTCCAGTCCGGGCTCATGCTGGTCAAAAAGCGCGCCAGCGCGCCGGGGCGCTCCGGAAACTCAAAACGGTACAGCAATTCATCTTTGGCGAGCGTACTTTTGCCACCCACCAGGTGACGGATATGCAGCTTCGACAGTTCATCATGGGTCAAATCCAGCGTGGTAAAGCCATGCGCTTCAAAACTGGCGGCCAACTGGCTTGATTCATGGCGATTACTGATCTGGATGCCGACAAAAATATGCGCATTTTTTTCATTGCCGATGCGGTAATTAAATTCGGTCACACTGCGCGGCCCGACCAACTGACAAAAGCGTTTGAAGCTGCCGCGTTCTTCCGGAATCGTCACCGCAAATACCGCCTCGCGAAATTCGCCCACTTCAGCCCGTTCCGCCACGAAGCGCAGGCGGTCAAAATTCATGTTGGCACCACTGGCCAGTGCGATCAGGTTTTCATTGTGCACCGGGTCTTTACTGCCCGCCGCGCGTTCCACATAGGCCTTCATGCCCGCAATCGCCAGGGCACCGGCTGGCTCCAGAATCGAGCGGGTGTCCTGAAATACATCCTTGATCGCCGCACAGACGGCATCGGTATCGACCAGAATCACCTCATCCACATACAACTGCGCCAGACGGAAAGTTTCCTCGCCCACTTGCTTGACCGCCGTACCATCGGAAAACAGGCCAACGTCATGCATCGTCACGCGCTCACCGGCTTTCAAACTGCGCGCCATCGCGTCGGAATCGGTGGTTTGTACGCCAATAATTTTAATGTCGGGCCGGATCTGCTTGACATAGGTGGCAATGCCGGCAATGGCACCGCCGCCACCAATGCCAATAAAAATCGCATGGATCGGCTCCGGATGCTGGCGCAACATTTCCATGCCGATGGTGCCCTGCCCGGCAATCACCAAGGGATCATCAAACGGATGAACGAAGGTCAGGCGCAGTTCCTGCTCCAGTTTCAAGGCATGGTTGTAGGCATCCGAATACGATTCACCATACAGCACCACCTCCACACTGCTGCCGCCACGCTCCTTGACGGCATCAATCTTCACGGGTGGGGTGGTGGTCGGCATCACAATCAAGGCGCGACAACCGAGTTTGGCCGCTGAATACGCCACGCCTTGCGCATGGTTGCCAGCGGAGGCGCAAATGACGCCGCGCTTGCGTTGTTCCATGCTCAAATGCACCATTTTGTTATAGGCACCGCGAATCTTGTAGCTGAACACGCATTGCATGTCTTCGCGCTTGAAATACACTTTATTACCCAATCGTTGCGACAACAGCGGCGCGTGCTCAAGCGGGGTTTCGTCCGCCACGTCATAGACGCGCGCGGTCAGAATTTCTCGTAAATAATCAGTGGTCATCATGTTTTCAGGTTTGGTTCGGGCACCAGCGTGCCAATAATTTTCGCTGCAAAAAACAGGACTGGGGTGGCTTGTGACCATGGCAGTAATGCAATAAAACAAGGGTGGCAGCGGTAAGCGCCAAGCAGGCATTATAATGGACGATTGTTGTGTATTGAATGATTATTATGGTTGAATCGGCAGTTACCTGGTTGTTGGCTGTACTGGCCATTCCACAAATCGGACTGGGATCGGTTTTTGTGGTGAGTTTTATTTCCGCCACGCTGTTGCCGCTGGGCTCGGAACCGGCGGTGTTCGCCGTCATCAAAGTCAGCCCGCATTTGTTCTGGCCCACCATTTTGGTGGCGACACTGGGCAATACCCTGGGCGGGGTGGTGGATTACTGGCTCGGCTACGGTGCCAAACAAGCCTTTGCCAAAGAACGCGAAAGCCGCTGGTTTGGCTGGCTGCTGCGCTATGGCCCCAAGGCCATGTTGCTGACCTGGTTGCCGGGCGTGGGCGACCCGATTGCCACCCTGGGCGGCTGGCTGAAACTGCCGTTCTGGCCTTCGGTGGCGTATATGGCGATTGGTAAATTTTTGCGCTATATCGTCATGACCTGGTTGCTGATGCAAATTCCCAATGCATGGTGGCAACACTTGCTGGGGTAAATAACCGGTTCACTGAGCATGTCACGGGTGAGCGCGCAAGCAATTCGCCAGCCGGAATAAAACCCGGCCAAATCCCCGCTTAACCAAGTTAAATATGGCAATTGGCACAAATTTTGGCTGGAGTGTGCGCCCTGCATGCCTGAAAATTGCGGCACTATGCCATGGCTTTTCCAAGGCTATTGCCACGTGGTGCAGCGCAATAGGCTAAAATAAGGCCTTTGTCTTGCCAGCCAGCCAAACTAACGCCATGAACGCACCCGCTCCCTTAGAAGCCTTGTTGTCCGACGCGCCGCCCGCGCGCCTGCGCGAAATTCCCTACAACTATACGTCGTTCTCGGATCGCGAAATTGTGATCCGGCTATTGGGTGCATCGTCCTGGGCCTTGCTGGATCAATTGCGCAGCAGTCGCCAGACCGGGCGCTCGGCGCGCATGCTGTATGAAGTGCTGGGCGATATCTGGGTGGTGCGGCGCAACCCGTATTTGCAAGACGATATGCTGGACAACCCCAAGCGGCGACAAGCGTTGATTGATGCGCTCAACCACCGTCTGGCCGAAGTCGATAAGCGCCGCTTGCTGACCGACCCGAATGACGATCAGGCCAAAGCCGCACTGCGCATTACCCACGTCACCCAATTGCTGGCGGCGGCTCGCGCGGCGGTGGCGCAATTTGCAGAAGAATTTCGCCAGA
>JBDLSU010000315.1:0-2695 GCA_039799405.1 Pseudomonadota bacterium
GCTTGCCGGGGCAACTTTCGGGCGGGCAGCAACAGCGTTGTGCGCTGGCGCGCGCGTTGGTGAAACGCGCGCCGCTGCTATTGCTGGACGAACCGCTGGTGAACCTGGACTATAAATTGCGCGAAGAATTGCGCGAAGAACTGACTTCGCTGTTTAACGATGGCGATACCACCGTGGTGTATGCCACCACCGAGCCGCAAGAGGCGCTGCTGCTGGGCGGCCACACTGCGGTGCTGGATGCGGGCAGATTGTTGCAATTTGGCCCGACTCTGCAAACCTGGGCCGCGCCCAATTCGGTGCGGGTCGCCGCCATTTTTAACGACCCGCCGATGAATTTGCTGGCCGCCAAGGTGGAGGGGGCGGAACAAGTGCGCCTGAGCGATGGCACGCTGCTGCCCTTGCCGGGGCGGACTTTGCCCCTGCCTGCCGGGGCAGATTGTCAGATCGGCGTGCGCTGCCATCATTTGCGCGCGGCTGGCGTAAGTGCGGCTGGTAAAAGTGCGGTGGGGGAAAGTGCTGGCGCGGTGACACTGACTTGCGTGCTGGATCTGGCTGAACTGAGCGGTTCCGAAACCTATTTGCATCTGCATCACGCCGGTAGCACGCTGGTGGCGCAATGGCCGGGCGTGCATAACCTGGCACTCGGTAGTCAGCTTACCCTGATGCTGCAGGCGCAAGAGGTGTTTGTGTTTGATGCGGGCGGTGCGCTGATCAGTGCGCCCGCCACTGGGGTGGTCACTGGGGTGCTCAATACTGCATCCGCTTTGGCAGCAGGGAGTGAACATGGCACGCATTGAATTTAAAAACCTCGGCCATGCTTATCCGGGCAGCAAAGCGTATGCGCTGGAGCCGATGAGTATGACCTGGGATGATGGTGGCGCTTATGCGCTGCTGGGGCCGTCCGGTTGTGGCAAATCGACGCTGCTGAATATTATTTCGGGTTTGTTGTTGCCGTCCGATGGTCAGGTGTTGTTTGACGGGCGCGACGTGACCCGCCTGCCGACCCGCGAGCGTAATATTGCCCAGGTGTTTCAGTTTCCGGTGTTGTACGACACCATGTCGGTGTTCGATAACCTGGCCTTCCCGCTGCGCAATCGCAATATGCCGGAGCCGCAAGTGCGCCAGCGTGTGCATGAAGTGGCCGAAATGCTGGAGCTGAGCAAGGATTTGAACTTGCGTGCCAGTGGCCTGGCGGCTGATGCCAAGCAAAAAATCTCGCTCGGGCGCGGCCTGGTGCGCAAGGATGTGGCGGCGATTTTGTTTGACGAACCGCTGACCGTGATCGACCCGCACATGAAGTGGCAGTTGCGCCAAAAGCTCAAGCAAATTCATCAGCATCTGAAACTGACGCTGATCTACGTTACCCACGACCAGGTGGAAGCGCTCACCTTCGCCGACGAAGTGGTGTTGATGACCGATGGCAAGGTGGTGCAAAAAGGTGTGCCGGAGGCGCTGTTTGAGCGGCCGGATCACCGATTTGTCGGTTATTTCATCGGTAGCCCCGGCATGAACTTCTTCCCCTTGCAACTGGCCAGCGATGCGCGGGGCACGGTATTGCTGGGTGGCGAGCGTTTGCCGGTGCCGGATGCCATCTGGCACAGTTTGCAGGCTGCTGCCAGCAATGGGGCGGGCAATAAGGCCGATAATGCGGCGCGGCTGGAACTGGGCATACGGCCGGAATTTGTGCAACTGGCGCAAGTTGGTAGCGAAGGCAGCGTGCCTGCCAATGTGGTGCGGGTGCAGGCATTGGGCACCTGCCAGTTGGTGACCGCCATGGTGGGGGAGCATGTGGTAAAGGCCAAGCTGGAGCCAACCCAGGCGGTGGCACTGGGGCCGCAAGCAGTGCGCCTGTTGTCGCCGCAAACCAGTTTCTTTTGTAATGATGAAAGGATAGGGCGATGAACAAGCCATATAACAACAAGGCATGGTTTTTCATCTTGCCGGTATTTTTGTCGGTGGCATTTTCGGCGATTGTGCCCTTGATGACGGTGGTGAATTATTCGGTGCAAGACATCATCAGCCCAACCCAATCGGTGTTTGTCGGGCTGGAATGGTTTCAAAAAGTGATGCGCGACCCGGATTTGCATGCCGCGTTGCTGAATCAACTCAAGTTTTCCGGCGCGGTGTTGCTGGTGGAAATTCCGCTGGGCGTGGGTTTGGCGCTGGTGATGCCCGCCAGTGGCTGGAAATCTTCCCTGACGCTGGTGGTGTTGGCGATGCCGCTGCTGATCCCATGGAATGTGGTCGGCACGATTTTCCAGATTTTTGGCCGCGCCGATATTGGCCTGGGCGGTTATGCCCTGACCAAGCTGGGGGTGGATTACAACTATGCGCTCAATTCCGGCGACGCCTGGCTGACGGTGCTGTTGATGGATGTGTGGCATTGGACGCCGCTGGTGGCCTTGCTGGCCTTTGCCGGTTTGCGCTCGATTCCCGATGCTTATTATCAGGCCGCGCAAATCGATGGGGCCAGCCGCTTTGCGGTGTTTCGCTATATCCAACTGCCGAAAATGCGCGGGGTGTTGATGATTGCGGTGTTATTGCGCTTTATGGATAGCTTCATGATTTATACCGAACCGTTTATCCTCACTGGCGGCGGGCCGGGCAATTCCACCACCTTTCTGAGTCAGTTTTTGACGCAAAAAGCGGTGGGGCAGTTTGATCTGGGGCCAGCGGCGGCGTTTTCGCTGATCTA
>JBDLSU010000316.1:0-3275 GCA_039799405.1 Pseudomonadota bacterium
CGGGCACAACAAAATAGTCTGAATCATCTGGAATTCGATGATCTGGCTATTGCTACCATCATTGGCTATGCCGACGGCGATGCGCGCCGCTTTTTGAACCTGCTGGAGCAAACCCGAACCGCCGCCAAAGCTTCAAACATTAGCACCATCACTGCCGAATTTTTGCAAAATGCGCTGACACTCAATTCCCGGCGTTTTGACAAGGGTGGCGACAATTTTTATGACCAGATATCCGCGCTGCACAAATCGGTACGCGGCTCCAACCCGGACGCCGCACTGTATTGGCTGTGCCGCATGCTCGATGGCGGTGCCGATGCCCGCTATCTGTCGCGCCGCATTATCCGGATGGCCTGGGAAGACATCGGCCTGGCCGACCCCAGAGCCATGCAAATCGCCAACGATGCGGCTCTGACCTATGAACGCCTGGGTAGCCCGGAAGGGGAATTGGCATTGGGGCAGGCGGTAATCTATCTGGCGATAGCCGCCAAGAGTAATGCCGGGTATAACGCTTACAACCAGGCGCGCGCCTTTGTAAAGCAGGACAAATCGCGCGAAGTACCAGTGCATTTACGCAATGCGCCCACCAAGCTGATGAAAGAACTCGGCCACGGCCACGCCTACCGCTACGCGCATGACGAGCCGCATGCCTATGCGGCGGGAGAAAACTATCTGCCGGAAGGTATGGCGCAACCGGGTTGGTATCAGCCGGTGGCGCGCGGGCTGGAGAGCAAAATCAGCGAGAAAATGGCGTTTTTGCGGCAGTTGGATATTGATGCCAAACAGTAGTGTGGCGAGTTAAGGTGCATGAAGGTCGGCACCAACATTGCTCGACTATTGGGAAAATTCAATCTTGATCCCCATCTTGCTCAAATCCTTCTTGTAAAACTCCCGTGTTTGTGGATTCGGGTACAAAAACTTGCTGTAGGCCGACCAGCTTTCATCCTTGCGAATATAGGTGGTGGATTTGCATTTGGGGCAAGCGCGTTTGGCGTAGATGGCGGCTAGCGCGGCTTCGATGCCATCCTGCTTTTTCACATACACATACATGCGCCGTTCGCCGTTATTGGTGAAGCTGCCAGCGTAGACCGAATCGGATTTGGCCGCGATGGCCGCCACCACTTCGGCGGTAATGCTGTCAAGCCGGGCCAGATCGGTTTCCAGCGGCATGCCATCGCCAAATAACTGGGTCGGGTAGTGGGTGCCGGTGCTGACCAGCAGCGGGTAATCCAGCATCGGCGCTTTTTTTGCCAGACTCAGGTTGACTTTGACTTCGCCCGGGCTTTTGTCTTTGTAGGTGGCAAAATAAGTCCACCATAAATCGGCCGCGACGGCGGGTAAGGGCAGGGCAAAGGACAGCGGCAGGGCAAAGCTCAGGGCAACAGCAAAACAGCGCAATGGATTCATGAGTCGGTTCGGGGCAAAAAAGCAGCGGTAGAAAAGGTGGCAAAGCCGGGGCGTCAGCCATGCGGCATCGTGCCGTGAATCGGCGCTGAAGTCAAGTCGCTTGTCGGATTTACCCAAGCCTTGGTACAATCGCTGTTTCGACAATCGCTTTAGCCTGCCCCATGATAGATATCCAACTCCTGCGCAAAGACATATTGACCGTTGCGGCCCGCCTGGCGAGTCGTAAATTCAAGCTTGATGTTGACACGTTTACCGCTCTGGAAGCGGAACGCAAGCAAATCCAGACCAAAACCGAAGAACTGCAAGCCAAGCGCAACAGTCTGG
Source organism: Pseudomonadota bacterium (assembly GCA_039799405.1). Taxonomy (GTDB): domain Bacteria; phylum Pseudomonadota; class Gammaproteobacteria; order Burkholderiales; family Burkholderiaceae_D; genus CAMBDR01. The sequence continues at coordinate 1,729 of JBDLSU010000316.1, forward strand.
CCAAGCAAATCGGCTTCATGAAAAGCAAGGGCGAAGACGCCAGCACGCTGATGCTTGAGGCCGCAGCCCTGCCGGACGAGCTGAAAAACAACGAACACGCACTGGCTGAATTACAAGCCAAAATCAATGACTTTTTAATGGCGATTCCTAATCTGCCGCATGAATCGGTGCCAGTCGGTGCGGATGAATCCGGCAATGTCGAAGTGCGCCGCGTCGGTACCCCGCGTGAATTTGCGTTTACGGTAAAAGATCATGTTGATGTCGGGCAGCCAATGGGGCTGGATTTTGATATGGCGGCCAAGCTGACTGGCTCGCGCTTTTCCGTCATGAAAGGCGGCATTGCGCGCCTGCACCGGGCGCTGGCGCAATTCATGCTGGACACCCATTGCGGCCACCACGGCTATACCGAATGCTACACCCCCTATATTGTCAACGCCGACAGCTTGCGTGGCACCGGCCAGTTGCCCAAGTTTGAAGAAGACATGTTCGCCGTGAAAAAGGGCGGGCAAGAAGGCGAGGGTGAAACCCTGTACCTGATTTCGACCTCGGAAATTTCACTCACCAACTTCGTGCGCGACACCATCGTGCCGCTGGAACAATTGCCGCTCAAGCTCACCGCGCATACCCCGTGCTTCCGCTCCGAAGCGGGCAGCTATGGGCGTGACACCCGTGGCATGATCCGCCAGCATCAGTTCGACAAGGTAGAAATGGTGCAAATCGTGCATCCGGATCATTCGTTTCAAGCACTGGAAGAAATGGTCGGCCATGCTGAATTTGTGCTGCAACAACTCGGCTTGCCGTATCGCGTGATGCGTTTGTGTACCGGCGACATCGGTTTTGGTTCGTCCACCACCTATGATCTGGAAGTCTGGCTGCCAGCGCAAAACACCTATCGCGAAATTTCGTCTTTGTCGAATATGGAAGCGTTCCAGGCACGCCGCATGCAGGCCCGTTTCCGCAATGCCCAAGGCAAGCCGGAACTGCTGCATACCCTCAACGGTTCCGGTTTGGCGGTAGGGCGCACGCTGGTAGCGATTCTGGAAAATCATCAGCAAGCCGACGGCAGTGTCGAGATTCCGCTGGTGTTGCATCCTTATATGGGCGGCTTGACGCGGTTGGTGCCTTAAGTAAGTGCCTGAAACGCGATTTTTGCGGTTTTTTTGCAATAGTTCACAAAGATTCGCGTTTTGGCCTTGGCAAATTAAAAAAATGTGCCTATAATAGCCGACTTAGCTGTTGAGAAATCTCAGCTTCAGACCGAATCAGGAAAGGTGGCAGAGTGGTCGAATGCGCTGGACTCGAAATCCAGTTTACATCTATGGTGTAACGTGGGTTCGAATCCCACCCTTTCCGCCAGACAGTGGTTTCAGCGATGCTGGAGCCGATTAAAAACCCGCAAAACTCAATGGAGTTTGCGGGTTTTTTTATAGCGCTGCATTTTCTGGAAGTCTGGCTGCGTCTTGTAGGCTTGGTGTTCATAAGTAATGTGATCCGCTGTAAATGCCAAATCGGTTTGGGCAGGTTTGTGTTTTTTGTCTTTAAAGGAT
>JBDLSU010000317.1:0-2858 GCA_039799405.1 Pseudomonadota bacterium
GCTGTCTTTTTCATCAATCAGCTTGAAGTTGTTGGCGACGCTGCGGTACTGCGGTGCTATCATTTTTGCGCCACATTTGGCATGCAAGCCCGCCATGATCTGTTTGCTGTCCAGCTCGCAATCTTCATACAGGCGTTCAAAATATTGCGGAAACAAAGGCAGCGCCAGCGGGTCGGGCACGTCATCAAATAACACACTGACACAGCTATTGCGCGCCATGGTCAGCAAACCCGGTGGCGGGTTAATCTCCGGCACAAACACATGCACTTGTCCTTTGTCCGGCAAATTGCCTTCACGGTTGCAGCGCCCTGCGGCCTGGGCGATGGAATCCAGCCCGGCCAGTGCCCGGTACACCACCGGAAAATCCACATCCACCCCCGCTTCAATCAACTGGGTGCTGACCACGCGCAATGGTTCGGTATCGATGCCCGCCCGCTTGTTGGTCAGGCGGGTGCGAATTTGTTTCAATAAATCGCTGCGGTGTTGCCCGCACATGAGCGCAGACAGGTGCAGCGTGCCAGCGGGCAGGCGCGACCACAGTTCATAGGCGCTTTTTTTGGTGTTGACGATGGCGAGCACGCAGTCATGATCTGCCACATCCTGTGCAATATCGCCCCACGGGCGTTGGCGGTTAAGGTCGTCTGGCAGATGAACCTGTACCCGTTGCAATTGCTGGTACAGCGCTTGCGGCTGGTCGATAATTTCGGTCGGTTCAAAGCCATCAAAACTGCGGCGTGGGTCGGGGTGTTCGCGCTGGTTGAGCGCTGGCTGGGTGGCGGTACACAGTACCAGCGATACGCCGTAGTGGGTGGTGAGCAGCTTGAGTACGTCGATAATCGGCTGCAAAAAATTGGGTGGCAGCAGTTGCGCTTCGTCCAGCACAATTACCGAATTGACGATGTTATGCAATTTACGGCAGCGCGAGGTTTTGGCGGCGAACAGCGATTCAAACAATTGCACATTGGTAGTAACCACTAGCGGCGCATCCCAGTTTTCACAGGCCAGGCGGGTGCGGTGGTCTTCCTTCGACTGGTCGGCATCGGCATTGCTGTGGTGTTCGATAAAGCTGTCTTCACCAAACACCTTGCGAAATACATCGGCGGTTTGTTCGATGATGCTGGTGTAGGGAATGGCGTAAATAATGCGGCGATGTTGGTGGCGCGCAGCGTGTTCCAGCGCAAACGCCATCGACGACAAGGTTTTTCCGCCACCAGTGGGCACGGTGAGTGTGAACACGCCCTTGGGCAGGCTTGCCTGCTTGCGGCATTGCTGCAAAATGCTGCTACGTAGCGTATTGATTAAACCCGGCTTGGCCTTGCTGGCGAGCGTTGCCATGTGCTGGTCGAAACGGGAATGCAGTTCTGGCAGAGCGGGGAAGCCATAGCGTGCGGCGTGTTTGCCCTGATCCATAAAAAATTCGGTATCAAGAAAATCGGCATCCACCAGGCAAGAAAACAGCAGCCGCAGCCACAAATGAAAGCCCGCACTGCCGCCCGGTACACTCGCCAGGCTGAAACTGGCATCGCCCGTATCGAACAAATCCGGCGGCGCTGCCTTCAGGCTTTCTTCCAGTTCGGTTGCAATCTCATCGCCTTCCAGCCGTGCGGCCAGGTCTTCCCAATCATACAAACCGGCGTGGTGGCTGGCAATCAAGAGCGCGAACACGCGCCAGACGTAGGGCTGCTTGTCAAAATGCCGCTTGGCCCATAGCGCCCCCGCGCCGGAGTGGGTTTTATCACGCGGGGTGATGGTCTTTTTGCCAGCAGGCGCATCAAATATCTCGCAATGCGCGTCGGCAAACTGGCGAATATAGTCTTGAAAACCGGGGCGATACTTGCCCAGATCGTGCCACAAGCCAGCAAACTTGGCCCAGGTGTCCGCGTTAAACGCTTGCCCGGCCGTGGCGGCGCGGTCTGCGACACCGCGCAGGTGATTGATCAAAGGCTGGGGCGTGCCGTCCGGGCGCTGGCGGGCAATGAGGGCATCATCGGCTATTGGCGGAGCGGCTTGGATATCTGACACGCGATGGTTCCTTTGAATTGAATCAGGATGGGGTGAACGGCATCATTACATCATTGCAGGTGGTGAGTACAACAAATAATCTGCAATGGCGAGCGGCAATTAAAGCATTTTCGTGACAATAATTCGTGTATTGCATCACCTTATTTTTCGCTTGTTGCATTTATGCTGCGAGTGGTAAAAAAAAGCAGAGCCCGTAATTAAGCTCAAAAGAAAATTAAAAATAACGGTGATCTCTTGTTGCGGCTGTTTGCAGAATCGGCTAAACTGCAATCACTCCGGTTTAATTTGCCGGTAATCTAAGGAAGATTTATATTTTTAGCGGAAGGAGGAATGTCCCTTCTTCCAAGCAGTGCCTACTGGGAACACTGCTTTTGCAGCACAATCTATTGCTGGATTGCGCCATGTCTTGGCGGACTGGCCGATTATATCCTGTGATAGGAGGTGGGGCAAGCGAATCCCCAGGCTAACTACCTTCTTGATAAAGGAATAACTATGAAGTATCGACACTATACCAATTTGGGAGATTTAACCTTTTTTCGTGGGAAATGGGAGTACAGAAATTTTCACATCAATCAGCCTGGCTGGTACCACCTTAAGCCGCCAATGATCTGTAGAGATTTCAGGCGAGTGGGGCATGCGGTGAATAAATAACGCGTATTGATTGGATGGGTTTTGTGCCGCCCGCACAGATGTTTGGGCGGCATTGTTGCTTTTTGGTAAACTAAGGTTTCAATCCTCGCACCTATTGCTAGTGATGCGTTCGATTATTCTACCGTAGTCAATAGTAGCTAATCGTTTAATCGCGAGGATTCTATTGGGCGGTGTTGAAATTTAAT
>JBDLSU010000318.1:0-2537 GCA_039799405.1 Pseudomonadota bacterium
CCAGCGGCCCGGTGCTGATCAATTGCGCATCATGCGGCACCAGCAGGTAAGCCGCACCCAGCCAGGCCAGCGAACAGCCGAACAGCAGCGCCAGATTGCCCATGGCAGGCAGACGCGGCAAACCCAACCACAGCAGCAGGGCGATTGCCACTGAATACAAGCAGGCCAGCGCGCGCCCGGGCCAGCGCTGGGGCACGTGCCCGGCTTGCAAGTCGAGGAGTGTGGTCAGGGCCGCAGCATGTACCATCAAGCCACTCACATTGGGCGACAAGGGCGTCGCCACCCGGTCCGACAAACCCAGGGACGACGAACCGACCAGCACTTTTTTACCCTGCAAGGCCGTCAGCGGAAAGCGTTGCTGCAAGATCATGGAAGCGGGAACGACGGTGTACGCTTCCAGTTGACGGCTGTAGGGCACGCGCCAGAAACCATTACCGGATACGCCCACCAGCGCCTGCACATCGGCCTGTGGCGGGTTTTTCTGGCAACAATGAAACAAAGCCAGCGACAGGGTCGGATAGCGGGAACGGGAAAATTCCGTAAACAAGGGCAAGCGCCTGAGCATGCCATCTTTGTCCGGAATAAAACCGATATTGCCAACCTGCGCCGCCTGACTCAGGCCCGCATGATTGGCAACAAAGCCGCTGGCTGGCACCGCAAAGCGCGCCGCGCCCTGCTCAAGGCCGGTGGCCTGCCCACCGATCAAGCGCCCGACCCGCAGTGCTTGCTCGTGGTTGTAATCAAACGCCTGCGCCATCACCAGCGGCCCGTGCTGCGCCAACATGGCCAGCCGCAAGTCGCCCGCCGCATCCAGCGGTTCGGAAAAAAACATGTCCAGCGCCACCCCTGAAGCGCCATACGGGCCAATCAGTTGTTCCACCAGATCGGCAATGCGCTGACGCGGCCACGGCCACGGCCCCAGTTGGGTCAGGCTGACCTCATCGATATCGACCAGCACAAAACGGCTTTCCGGGCGTGGATCGGCCCGCCAACTGATAAAGCGGTCGCGCAACCATTCATCACCAAAATGCATGCCTGCGGGCAGGGTCAACCATTGCAACACCAGGCTAATGAGGACACTCAACAACAAAATGCCAGCACGCAAGCTGGCAGGAGAAAAACGCCGGTGCAAAACCGGGCCGGGGGCGGCGGAGTTGGGTACGATAGTCATGCGATCATCTTGCCATACTGGTGCAGATGCCTCAAGTGTAACGTGGCCTGCTGCCAGCGGTGCCAGTAAATTAGTGCCCGTATGTTATGATTCTTCACGATTCACACCCACTATCCAAACAATACTCAGGGGAAATAATGGACAAGCGTACTTTTCTGCAATATATGGCAGCCAGTAGCCTGGCAAGCGCCAGCACTGGCCTGCAGGCCCAATCCGCCTCCACGCCCACCCCTTCGGCCGCCAGCAAGAGTCCCATCCACCATACGCTGACCGGCACCGACAGTGAAGGCAAACCCTTGTCGCTCGACAGTTTTGCCGGACAAGTCTGCCTGGTAACATTTTTCAATGCCGAATGCAGCTTGTGTGCCAAGGAACTGAAATTGATGCGCGAGTTTTACATGGGCAACCGCAAGCGCCAGTTCGCCATGATCGGCGTCAATCTGGATGAAAGCCAAAAGGATTTTACCGAGTACATGAAGTTGATTAGCCTCTCGATTCCCGCCAATTCACGCTTTCCTATCGTCTGGCGCAATGCCCCCGGTCATAAGGACAGCTTCGGCCCGATAATCCGCAAACCAACCCATTTCATGCTGGACAAAGCACACAACCAGTTGCTGCGCCGGGAAGGTTCGTTCCTGCCGGGCGACTGGGATGATCTGTGGACCAATCTGGCCTGAAACCCGGCTTTATCCGGCTATCTGCGAGCTAGCTTGCCTGCGGCTCAGGCAAGCCCTGCAACATGGCGGCATGCGCTTGTTTGACCATCAGCACAAACTGTGGGTAAAACAGCACATTCACGCCGCGCATTTCGCCATCGGCCAGCCCATGTTCACGGCGAAACGCATTTTTACGCTGTAGCAGGCGGTTTTCCAGCGCTTGTAGTGCAGCCAGACTTTCGAGCCCGAGGCTGCGCATGCCGGGGGTGCTGGCCATATGGCGCGCTACCCGGGCCAAATGCAATTGCGCCATCTGTGCCAGAGTGCATTCCGGTTCTACTGTGAGCACCAGCACTTGCGCGCCAGCCGCATACAGCAGGCGGTGCCGGGTATCGGCGGTCAGGATCACGCTGCCATCGCTTAATTCGGTCAACATGCGGCGCAGGGTGATTGGCGCTTGCCCGGCACGCCCGGCCACTTCGCAAACCAGCGCCGCCTGATAGGTGGCATCGCTGAAAAACTGGCCCTGACACAAAGGCCCCAGACTGGCACGATGCGCCAGATTGAAAAAATGGGCCACACTGTGCCAGCCCATTTGCTGCACTGCTTGCTGTTGCGTCGCCAGCCAGAGGTGCTGCGCATCGGTACAGACCAGCAACTGTTGCGCCCCTTGCTGTAATGTGCGTAGCGCATCGACTACCAGTTTTTGC
>JBDLSU010000319.1:0-3419 GCA_039799405.1 Pseudomonadota bacterium
TAGTCAAACGGAATCGCCTGTTTGCCGGAACCAAACAACACCACCTGGCGCACATTTTCCGGCAACTGCTCGAAAGGCAGATCGATATCAAACTCATAGAATTTTGCCAGGCTGGACAACATGGAAAAATAAAACTGGTTGCGCCGGTCCCAGCCCTTGACCGCGCCCGAGGCCAGCGCCAGATTCGGGAAAGCCACGATGCGCTTGGGGTCGAAAAATTCGATATGGCCCAGGCCATCACACTCCGGGCAAGCGCCCATCGGGTTATTGAATGAGAATAAACGCGGTTCCAGTTCTTGCAGCGAATAACCGCAGATCGGGCAAGCGAATTTATTCGAATACAATTGCTCGTTGCCGCTATCCATTTCCAGCACCAGCGCGCGCCCGTCAGCCAGGCGCAATGCGGTTTCAAAACTCTCGGCCAGGCGCTGCTTGGCGTCCGGGTTGACCTTCAGGCGGTCGATTACCACATCAATCGTATGTTTCTCGGTCTTTTTCAGCTTGGGCAAATCATCCACTTCAACAATCTTGGCCGCATGAGTGCCGCTTTGCACCCGAAAGCGCACAAAACCCTGGGCTTGCATTGCTTCAAACAAATCCACATGCTCGCCCTTGCGATTCGCCACCACCGGGGCCAGAATCATCAGCTTGGTGCCTTCCGGCAGCGCCAGCGCCGCATCCACCATTTGCGATACCGATTGCGCCGCCAGCGGTTTTTCCGGGTGATCCGGGCAATACGGCGTGCCCACGCGGGCATACAGCAGACGCAAATAATCGTGGATTTCGGTCACCGTGCCAACGGTGGAGCGCGGGTTGTGCGAAGTGGCTTTTTGTTCGATCGAAATCGCCGGTGACAAGCCTTCGATCAAATCCACATCCGGCTTTTCCATCAACTGCAAAAACTGGCGCGCATACGCCGACAAGCTTTCCACATAGCGGCGCTGCCCTTCCGCATACAGCGTATCAAACGCCAGCGACGATTTACCCGAACCCGACAAACCCGTGATCACCACCAGTTTATTGCGTGGCAAATCGAGCGAAATGTTTTTCAGATTGTGCGTGCGGGCACCGCGAATGCGTATTTGTTCCATATCGACTTCCTGTCATTCTGCTATAGATGGCGCAAAACCAGGCCGCACCAAAAGTGCAACGCCAGTTTGAGAATGCGCTACTATAGCCGAGTTTTTCAAGTCCTGCCGCGCGCATTCGGTTATCTTTGCAGGCGCTTTCGCTTATAATCGCGGGTACTTTAAAAATCAGCGCACGCCCTACAGGAGTAATAAAAATGGCATCAGTTAACAAAGTAATCATCATCGGCAATCTGGGGCGCGACCCGGAAATTCGCTACATGCCCAGCGGCGACGCCATCGCCAATCTGGCAGTCGCCACCACCGATACCTGGAAAGACAAGACCACGGGCGAAAAGAAAGAACAAACCGAATGGCACCGCATCAGCTTTTTTGGCCGCACCGCTGAAGTAGCCGGGCAATACCTGAAAAAAGGTTCGTCGGTCTACATTGAAGGCAGCCTGCGCACCCGCAAATACACCGACAAAGACGGCGTCGAAAAATATGCCACCGAAATCCGTGGCGATACCCTGCAAATGCTGGGCAGCCGTCAGGGTGGCGGTGGTGGCGGCATGAGCGGTGGTGGCATGGGTGGCAATGACGGCATGGACGATGGCTACAGCAGCCCGCCGCCGCAACAGCGCCCGGCGCAACAAGCCGCACCACGCCCGGCCCCCAAGCCAGCACCCAACTTCTCCGACATGGATGACGACATTCCGTTTTAATCCAGACCCACCACCCGCTAACCGGGCTACCAGCCTTCATCTGAATTGCGCATATGACCATCACCCCGGCCCCTCAACCCAGTGCCGCCCTTGCCAGTAGCGACATTGTCTGGCAAAACTACCAGATCGACCGCAGCCTGCGCGCTGCCATGAAACGGCAGCGCCCGGCGGTACTGTGGTTCACCGGCTTGAGCGGCGCGGGCAAATCCACCATTGCCAATTTGCTGGAACAAAGGCTGGCGCAACTCGGTTCGCACACCTATTTGCTCGATGGCGACAACGTGCGCCACGGCCTGTGCCGCGACCTGGGTTTCAGCCCGGAAGCGCGCACCGAAAACATCCGCCGCGTCGGCGAAGTCGCCAAACTGATGGCCGATGCCGGTTTGCTGGTACTCACCGCCTTCATCTCGCCATTTCGTTCCGACCGCGACATGGTGCGGCAAATCATGCCGCCGGGCGAATTCATCGAAATTTTTGTCGATACCCCGCTGGCCGAATGCGAGCGGCGCGACACCAAGGGCCTGTACAAAAAAGCCCGCCGGGGTGAACTGAAACATTTCACCGGCATCGATTCCCCCTACGAAGCCCCTGCCACACCGGAAATCCGGCTCGACACCCTGACCATGAGCGAACAGCAATGCGTCGAGCATATCATCGGATTTTTGCAGCGCGGTTTTTTACTGCGCGACCAATAAAAAACGCCCGCAAACTGCTGCGGGCGTTTTTTCACAATTTTAGTGCCGGAGGCGATTAAACCGGCTCAATCCAGTTAAATCATTTTGGAGCGCAACTGGTTTTACCGCTTTCACCGCCCGAAACACTGTCCAGCAAAGCCTGATCCAATTCCATCATACCGATTGTTTCTTCAATCATTTGCTGACGCATTGCTACAGACAGATTCACTTGATTCTTCATTGGGTTTCCTTGAGTGAGTATTTACATGGGGGGTGATTGTTGTGCAAGCTACTATATTAGTCAGCCACGTAGCAACCGGTTTTACCGGTATCACCACCAGAAACACTGTCCAGCAAGGCTTGATCCAATTCCATCATGCCAATCGTATCTTCGATCAATTGATTACGTACTGCAACTGCCAATTCAACTTGTTTCTTCATAAGATATCCTTTAGACAATGGTTAATTGAGACCGCTCAGTTTTACTGCAGAAGAAGCTAATAACTTCACAATCAATTTACAAATCGCAACGCGAAAAAATTGCCGCAGATTTATTTAAAGTTCCCTCAAATCAATTGACTGCAGGAAAATTATAGCAAGCGAGTTTCCATACGTCAAGAATTAATTTGGATGATTTCGCGTTTTGAAACAAGCGGGAAAATATGGAGATTGAGCAAAAAGCGTGACGCCTGCGCTTCTGCGTGTGTACAACCTATGCAGACTCGATTCGTCCAAGGGTATTGCTTAGAACCGCCCATCTTTACTCAAGTTGGCCATTACCAAGTTACAATCTGGCCATTCACCCAGACACGGCCCAAAGGTGCCCCAATGTTGTCCGAAACTCAAAGACTAATTGAGAAAATCAAGGCTCTTCCAGCGGAGCGAATTACAGAGGTTGAGACTTTTGTCGATTTTTTGCACTATAAAGCGCATGAACCCCAAATGAAGATCGG
>JBDLSU010000320.1:0-4393 GCA_039799405.1 Pseudomonadota bacterium
TTGGTCAGGCCTTGCCCAACTATGCGCTGTATATTCTGGATCGCTTCGGTCAATTGGTCGCGCCCGGGGTGGCGGGCGAATTGCATATCGGCGGCGCAGGGCTGGCGCGCGGCTATTTGAACCGGGATGATCTGAGCGCTGAAAAATTCATTGCCAACCCGTTTGCCGATGTGCCCGGGGCCAGCGAGCGCATCTATAAAACCGGCGATCTGGTGCGGCTGGCAGTTGATGGCAAGCTTGAATATTTGGGCCGGATTGACAATCAGGTCAAGCTGCGTGGTTTCCGGATCGAACTGGGGGAAATCGAAAACGCCCTGAGCGCGCTGCCGCAGGTAAAAGCCGCCGTGGTACAAATGCGCAAAGGGGCGGGGGCGGATCACCGCCTGGTAGCCTGGGCTCAGCTCACCGATGCGGCGGTGGCCGATATGGCGGCAAAGGCGCTATCGCAAGAAGAATTGGCGCAACAATTGCGCGCTGCGCTGGCGCAATCCCTGCCGGATTTCATGCTGCCTGCGGCGCTGATGCTATTGCCGCAATGGCCGCTGACGCCCAATGGCAAAATCGATCATAAAGCCTTGCCCGAGCCTGTGCTGGCCGTGTCGCGCCACGCGCTGACAGCCGCACGCGATACCTTTGAAGCCCAGTTGTGCCAGTTCTGGCAAGAGGTTCTGGGGTTGGAACAGGTCGGGGTGGAAGATAACTTCTTTGCGCTGGGCGGCCATTCCTTGCTGGCGACACGGGTGGTGGCACGTATCAATCAACATTTCGGCATACGTTTGCCGCTGCGCCAGATGTTTGAAGCGCAAACCCTGGCGCAGTTGGCACAGGCCGTGAATGCCGAGGTAGTGCGCAGTAGCGGCTTGCCAGCGCAACCGCCGATGTTGCCGATGACGGCAGAACAGCGCCAGCAGCCGCTATTGCCATCATTTGGTCAGCAACGGCTGTGGCTGCTGGACCGGATCGATGGCGGCAGCAGCCACTACAATATGCCCAGTGCCTTGCGCCTGGATGGCGTGCTCGATCAAGCTGCCTTGCAGCAAACCGTGGTACACCTGTTGCAGCGGCACGAGGTATTGCGCACCTGTATCCGCGAGGGCAGCGACGGCCAGCCAGTGCAATGGATCATGGACGTACCCGCCGAGGCGACGCCACGGTTTTCCCGGTTGTTTTCTGTCAGTGATGTGTCCGCTCTGGCTGAAGGCCCGCAAGAGCTGGCTATGCAGACCATCCTGAACGAAGAAGCGCAACACGTCTTTGATTTGACGCAAGACGACATGTTGCGCGTCAAATTGATCCGGCTCGCGCCGCAGCAACACGTTTTGTCGCTGACCATGCATCACATTGCCTCCGATGGCTGGTCAATCACGATTCTGGTGCAAGAACTGGTGCAACTGTACCAGGCCTTTCATGCCGGCTTGCCCGACGCATTGGCAACCCTGCCACCGCTGCCGCTGCAATATGCCGATTACGCACACTGGCAGCGCGCCTGGCTGGAAGGCGAGGTATTGGCACAGCAACTGGCTTACTGGCAGACCAAGCTGGCTGGCTTGCCTGCGCTGCATCAATTGCCGCTCGATTTTCCACGTCCACCCGTGGTCGGCTATGTGGGGGCAATGCATGAAAGCCGTATCGATGCCACCACCAGCAGCACACTCAAAGCACTATGCCAACAGCATGGTGCCACCTTGTTCATGGGGGTGCATGCGGCTTTTTCCGTTTTGCTGGCGCGCTTTAGCAATGAAACCGATATCGTTATCGGTACGCCAGTGGCCAACCGCGAGCAGGCCGAAATTGCCGGTTTGATCGGCTTTTTTGTCAATACCCTGGTATTACGCGCCGACTTGTCCGGCAAGCCCGGTTTTGCCGAGCTTGTGCAACAAAGCCGCAGTACGCTGCTGGAAGCTTACGCCCACCAGCAAGTGCCGTTTGAACAAATTGTTGATCGCCTGCAACCGGTGCGCAGCCAAAGCCATAGTCCCTTGTTTCAAATCATGCTGTCGATGCAAGACCTGGCCGAGGATGAATTTACCCTGCCGGGGCTGGAACTGTCGGCGGTTGGGGCCGATGCGGTGGTTGCCAAGTATGATCTGACTCTGAATGTGGGCGAACAGCAGGGTAGTTTGATGCTGGCCTGGAATTACAACCCCGAGTTATTTGCCGCAGCCAGTATCGAACGCATGGCAGCGCATTTTGCGCATTTGCTGCAATCCATGGTAGCCAGACCACAGGAAAACGTATTTTGCAGCAATATGTTTTCGGAGGCGCAATATCAGCAATGCCGACAACTGAAGCGCGACTGGTATGCCAATCATCAGCTTGAAACGCAGCACCTGTGCCTGCACGAATTGCTTGAAGCCCAGGTTGCACGCCAACCCGAGGCACTGGCCCTGATTTGGCAGCAGCAACAACTCAGCTATGGGCAACTCAATCAAAGGGCGAACCAACTGGCCCACTATTTGCGCGCCCGGCGGCAGATTGCGCCGGAAGCCCTGGTCGGGGTGTGCATGCAGCGCTCACCGGAAATGGTGATTGCCATTTTGGCCGTGTTGAAGGCCGGGGCGGCCTATGTGCCGCTGGACCCGGCCTATCCGGCGGCCCGGCTGGCCTATATGGTGGCTGATGCCAGCTTGCAAACCGTGCTGACCCAGGCCGAACTGCTGGAGCCGTGTGGCTTTGGCAGCGGGCAGGCCGTGGCACTGGATGACCCGGATTTACAGCATCAATTGCAAAACTACCCCGATACCAATATGGCGGTGCAGGACAGTACGGTTACGGCGCAGCATTTGGCCTATGTGATTTATACCTCCGGTTCAACCGGTAATCCCAAAGGCGTGATGATCGAACACCGCAATGCGGTGGCCTTTCTGGCCTGGGCCAGCCGCGCCTTCAGTCGCGCGCAATTGTCGTGCGTGCTGGCTTCTACTTCGGTGTGTTTCGATTTGTCGATCTTTGAAATGTTTGCACCGCTTTCCAATGGTGGTAGCGCCCTGATTGTCAAAAACATTCTCGAACTGCAAGCCGACATGCCGGTGACCCTGATCAACACCGTGCCATCGGCTGCCGAAGCACTGTTGGCAGGCACCAGTTTGCCTGCCAGCGCCCGCACCATCAATCTGGCGGGTGAACCATTGCGGCAAAGCGTGGTGGATGCCTTGTATCAGAAAGGTTTGCAATATGTGTATGACCTGTATGGCCCGTCGGAAGACACCACCTATTCAACCTGGGTTTTGCGTCAGGCTAAGGGTCGTGCCAGCATCGGCCAGCCGATTGATAATACCGAAGCCTGGGTTGTGAATGCGCATGACCAGTTGGTGCCGCAAGGCGTGGCCGGGGAATTGTTATTGGGTGGTGCTGGCCTTGCGCGCGGCTATCTGAACCGGCCGGATTTGACGGCAGAAAAATTCATCGCCAATCCGTTTTATGATGCCAGCGTTGCCGGTAGCAGTGCGCGGCTGTATCGTACTGCCGATCTGGTGCGTTGGCTACCGGATGGCAATCTGGAATATCTGGGGCGGATCGATCATCAGGTCAAGATTCGCGGATTCCGGATTGAACTGGGAGAAATCGAAGCCGCCTTGCTGCGCCAGAGTGGCATCAAGGATGCGGTCGTGGTGGCGCGGCAAGCAACCAGTGGTGACAAGCAGTTGGTTGCGTATGTGGTGACGGCAGCCGGGGTGACGACAGGCGGGGAGGGCGCAGACGGGGAGGCAGCAGGCGGGCCGGACAGCAATCCGGATCTGGCGGTGCAGTTGCGCAAAGGCCTGGGTGCAAGCTTGCCCGATTTTATGTTGCCTGCCATCTTTGTCCGGCTGGCGAGTTTGCCGCTGACCCCGAATGGCAAGGTTGATCGTAAAGCCTTGCCTGCGCCGGAAATGGCCGCGTCCGAGCACGCAAAGACTGCACCGCGCGATCATGTTGAAGCGCAACTATGCCAGTTCTGGCAAGAAGTTTTGGGGCTGGAGCAGGTTGGGGTGGATGATAATTTCTTTGCGCTGGGCGGGCATTCCTTGCTGGCAACACGGGTGGTGGCGCGCATTAATCAACATTTCGGCATCAATTTGCCGCTACGCCAGATGTTTGAAGCCCAAACCCTGGCGCAGTTGGCACAGGCTGTTCAGGCCGGGGTGGTGCAAAGTAACGGCATGCCAGTGCCGCCGCCGATGTTGCCGATGTCGCCAGAACAGCGCCAGCAGCCCTTGTTGCCATCGTTTGGTCAGCAACGGCTATGGTTGCTGGACCGGATCGATGGCGGCAGCAGCCATTACAATATGCCGGGCGGCATGTCTTTGCAGGGGCCATTACAGGTCGCGGCATTGCAGCAAGCCGTTACCGTGATTGTGCAGCGCCATGAAAGCCTGCGTACCAGTTTTGCTGTGGGCGAACAGGGCCAGCC
>JBDLSU010000321.1:0-2682 GCA_039799405.1 Pseudomonadota bacterium
CGGTATCGAGCTTGCTATGGGTGGTGCCGCCATATTTAAGTGAAATAGGCGCGGTGTACAACACCAGCGCTTGAATCGCAATCAATTGCTCGGTATCCGAGACAAACAGGCGCTGTGCGTCTTCGAGCGTGATTTTGTCGGTGCCATCGACGATCAACAACAAACGCTGCCCCATGCCGCGATCTTGCAAGCAGGTTTCGGCGGCATCGATCAGGGTGTTAAACGCCAGCACAAACTGGGTAAAGCTGTTGCGCACCACTTCGCGCAGGGACGATTTATAGGTCGAGCTATTTTTGAATTTGCCAGTCAGGCGCGTCATTAACTTGGCCAGGAAAGGAATGCCGCCTTCGAGTGAAAGCTCGGAATGAACTTCGGCAGACAGTTCCTTGATGCCTTCTGCCGTTTCCACATGCTCTTTAAACCAGTTGCGTAATTGATCCAGCCCGGCACCGGGGAGCACGATATTTTGCAGATTCAATTCCTGCACCACTGCTGTCGCCAGTGCCATCAGCATATCGGCATATTGCAAATTATTGATATCGACTTCATTGCGCAAATTCAGTCTGATCGGGTACAGCACGCCACTCTCGCGCAAGGTAGCATGCAAGCGCAGCAACTCGGTCGATTTGCCGCAACCAATCGGCCCAAATAACAAAGCATGCTTGGCACCCGGCGCAAACAATTTTCTATTGGCATGATCATAGCCAAATTTGCGCATCAGACGTTGCTGAATGTTTTCACCACGCGCCGCATCGGTGTTGACGAAACGCGGATCATCAGGCTTGACCGGATCTTCCCAGTTCAGGCTTTGCAGGACTTCCAGAGGGTTATTCGATGGCATTTTGGGTTGAAAGGTCAGGTAATTGGGCAATCATCATCCGCTTTGCATTGTAAAGCCATCTGAACGCCAAAAGGCCAACGATGTTGGCCTTTTTTACGCCCGATGGCGCTTGATGGTACTCATCGCGCCAGTCAACTACCCACGACTGGCGCGCTGGTCTATCGCAATCAATTAAAACTGTTCAACGCTCAGGGCCAATACGCCGCTACTACCATCAACAATCGCGCTCTGCATGCCAGCCGCTTGCGACAAAATGTGATCAGCAAAGAAGCGGGCGGTGCTGATTTTGGCCTGGTAAAACGCCACATCGCCTTCATTAGCAGCGACTTTTTGCGACGCCACCAAAGCGGCGCGGCCCATTTGCCAGCCACCCAGTACAATGCCAGCCAATTTCAGGTACAACACGCTACCGGCAAACACGGCTTTGACCTGGGTTTTGGTGTTGGCAACCACAAACTCCACCACTTGTTCCAGCGCAGCAGCGCCCTGCCCCAACTGCTTGGCAATCGCAGTCAGATCAGCTTGGTTGGCGGCTTGCAGTTCGGCCTGGGTGGCGCGGATGGCAGCGATCAAGCCCTTGGCCACGGCACCGCCGTCACGCACGGTTTTGCGGCCGACCAGATCGTTGGCCTGGATCGCGGTGGTACCTTCGTAAATGGTCAGGATTTTGGCATCGCGGTAATGTTGCGCCGCACCGGTTTCTTCGATGAAGCCCATACCGCCATGTACTTGCACGCCATTCAGGGTCACGTCTTGCGCCATTTCGGTGGACCAGCCTTTGACAACCGGCACCAGATATTCGTACACCGACTGATTTTCCTTACGGGTGGCAGCGTCGGCGTGGTGGTGCGCGGCATCGCTGGTGGCGGCGGCCACATAGGCCAGTGCGCGCGCAGCTTCGGTCTGGGCGCGCATGCTCATCAGCATACGACGTACATCGGGGTGATTAATGATGGCGACCGGGCCGCTTGATCCAGCCAAATCGCGCGATTGCACCCGGTCTTTGGCAAAGGTGACGGCTTGCTGGTAGGCACGCTCGGCCAGGCCGATGCCTTGCAGGCCGACGCCAAAGCGCGCCGCATTCATCATGATGAACATGTATTCGAGACCGCGATTTTCTTCGCCCACCAGTTCGCCAATCGCGCCGCCGTGGTCGCCAAATTGCAGCACCGCAGTCGGACTGGCCTTGATGCCGAGTTTATGTTCGATGGAGACGCAATGTACGTCGTTGCGCTCGCCCAGGCTACCGTCGGCATTCACCAGATATTTGGGCACGATGAACAGCGAAATACCCTTCACGCCTTCCGGTGCGGTAGGGGTACGCGCCAGCACCAGATGCACGATGTTGTCGGTGAAATCATGCTCGCCATAGGTGATGAAGATTTTGGTGCCGAAGACGTTGAAACGGCCATCCTCACGCGGCACCGCGCGGGTGCGCACGGCGGCCAGATCGGAACCGGCTTGCGGTTCAGTCAGGTTCATGGAACCGGTCCAGGTACCGCTGACCAGTTTTTCCAGATACACGGCTTTTTGCGCATCCGAGCCAGCGGTCAACAACGCTTCAATCGCGCCATCCGACAACAAGGGGCACAACGCGAAGGAAATGCTGGCGGCATTCAACATTTCGATACAAGGGGTGGCAACCAGCTTGGGCAAGCCCTGACCGCCAAAATCGGCCGGATGCTGCACACCCTGCCAGCCTGCTTCAGTAAAGGCTTTGAAGGCTTCCTTGAAGCCTTTGGAGGTGGTGACCTTGCCGTCTTGCCAGGTGCTGGGTTCTTTGTCGCTGGCGTGATTCAGCGGTGCCACTACACCAGCGCAAAATTTGGCGTTTTCTTCTA
>JBDLSU010000322.1:0-3111 GCA_039799405.1 Pseudomonadota bacterium
GATAGCCTTCAAACGATCATTGACGATGTGGGCTGCATCTTCAGAGTGTACTGCTTGGGTTTCGCTTGTGGCGGTGATTTGAGATTTGGCCAGACCAATATCGCCAAAAATTCGCTGGCTCAAATAAAATTGTAACGAGCCCAAAATCATGAAAATACCTGCAAGTCCAAAGCCAAAGTGCCAGCCGATTTTTTCACCGACATAGCCGCACAGCAAAATGCCAAAGAATGCACCGGCGTTAATGCCCATGTAAAACAGGGTGTAGCCAGAATCACGCCCGACCGCGTCATTCTGTTTATATAACTGGCCAACGATTGCCGAAATGTTCGGTTTGAACAAGCCTGTACCGATGGTGATGCAAGCTAAGCCAAGATAAAAACTGACAACGCTGTCAAAAGCCAGGCAAATATGGCCTGCCGCGATAATAAAGCCACCGATTACCACAGAACGCCGTCCACCCAGGAAGCGGTCTGCGATTAAGCCGCCCAGAATCGGTGTAAGGTAAACCAACATGGTGTAAGTACCATATAAGTTAGCCGCTTTTTCATTGTCCCAAGCCCAGCCGCCTTTTTGCGCCGTGCTGATCAAAAACAGCATTAACAACGCCCGCATGCCGTAATATGAAAATCGTTCCCACATTTCTGTGAAGAACAATACAAATAACCCTTCCGGGTGCCCCAAAATGGTGGGCAGGCCAGATTTGTTCTGACTATTCAATCGCTTCTCCTGGAGTTAAATCGTATGTTGACTGATATTGGTTTTCTTTTGGCAAGCCTTGCCAAAGCCAGCCGAGAGTATCGGGCGCACTGCAAGTGCTGTCAAGCTGTACGCGTGTTACAAGAGATTGTTTTGTGGTAATGAAGAGAAAAGCAAAAAAATTTGGCTGGCACAAGTTGCTGCGGCTTGGCTGGGTTGCTGGCGGGGCGCGCAATGCAAAAGGCTGTCAGCACCTTGAAGTACTGACAGCCCGTGATGGTATTGCCTGTTTTGTCTGCAGCCGCTACTGATTACACGCTTTTTTACATATACGCAGCCAATGCGCCCTTCATTTTTTTCAATGCTGCGGTTTCGATCTGGCGGATACGCTCTGCCGAGACACCAAATTCATCCGCCAGCGTATGCAGGGTAGCGCCGCTGCCATCGTCATTAGCCAACCAGCGCGCTTCCACGATGCGGCGTGAACGCTCGTCCAGCTTGGAGAGCGCGTTTTCCAGCCCTTCGGAATGCAGGCGGGTGGTTTGGCGTGCTTCCAGAACCTTGGTCGGTTCATTGGCTTCGGACGACAGATAGGCGATGGGGGCGAATTTGTCATCTTCATCGTCGTTCGGGGCTTCCAGCGCAATATCGTGGCCGCTCAAACGGGTTTCCATTTCGATCACTTCTTCGCGCTTCACGTCCAGCGATTTGGCCAGTTCATCGATCTGGCCCGGGGTCATGGCGTCCAGCCCGGTTTTGTGGCTGCGCAGATTGAAGAACAATTTGCGCTGCGCCTTGGTGGTAGCCACCTTGACCAGACGCCAGTTTTTCAGAATGTATTCATGCATTTCGGCCTTGATCCAGTGGATCGCGTAAGACACCAGACGCACGCCTTGTGCCGGATCGAAGCGTTTTACCGCTTTCATCAGACCGATATTGCCTTCCTGGATCAAATCGGCATGCGGCAAGCCGTAACCGAGGTAACCACGTGCAATCGATACCACCAGACGCAGGTGCGAGAGCACCAGTTGTTGCGCGGCGGCCAGGTCATTGTCATCGCGCAAGCGCTGCGACAGGGACACTTCTTCTTCGGCAGTGAGCATGGGCAGGCGGTTGACGGCGGAAATATAGGCGTCCAGATTGCCCAGATTGCCGGTAAAGCCGAGGCCCAATGCATTTTTGCCTACCGGAATTAGCGCAGACTGTAAAGATGCAGCGTTCATGAGATCTCCTGATAAAAATACGATCCAACTATTTCAAAATACGATTTACCCGTGTTGCGGTAAGACTTGAAGCGCTTGCTTTGTGCGGTTCGACAGGGTTGATACCGTCAGGTTCCGCAAATTTTGCAATATATTAGCACTCTCTTCTGGTGAGTGCCAATCGAGCCTGTCAATCGCGCCCATAGTTTTTGGGATGTGGCGTTATTGTTACGCTGTGGTGGCACCTGTTTTCATATTGCGCCATTTTTCGCCCCGGATTCTTGTGTTGTATCAAGGGCGAGTGAAATTGACAAGATGAAGACATCGGGGCGATGCGCGCTAATTCAAGAGTGTCATCTGCAAAAAATTGGTAAGTAAAAATCAGCCCCACCAGATGCAGTATGGCGTATTGCGCGCCAATACTATGTGCGGATGCGCACCAAGTGACGCTTGACGCACAAAAATGCGCCAAATAAACCCAATAGCGCGCTGATAGCGAGCATGCCCAGGCTGGTGCTCAGACCCAGCGGCAGCAACTGGAATTCGGAGGCATACAGGCGGGCAAATTCGGCCAGTGCGGTGTTAAACGGTTTGAGTGACAGCGCTACCACCGCCAATGCCAGAACCCCGGAGCACAGGCCGAGCGCGGCCCCGGTGTAATAGAAGGGGCGATGAATGAAGGCATCGGTGGCTCCCACCATTTGTGAGATTTCGATTTCATCCAGTTGCGTCATCACCTGCAAGCGCGTGGTGTTGAAAACCACTGCCACCACCACCACCGCCAGCGTGGCCGCAATAAAGGCCAGCCCCATGCGCAAAATTGATAGCAGCGAAGCCAGTTTCTTGACCCAGGCCGAATCGACCTGCACTGTTTCCACCCCCGGCAGTGTGCGCAATTGTTCGGCAATGGCATCAATGCGGGCCGCATCACGCGCATTGTCAAAGCCTTCCAGTTGCAACACATAGCTGTCCGGCAGCGGGTTTTTGCCCAGCGTGGAGAGTACATCGGTAATGCCGCTGCGGTTGCGCAAATCGTCGAGCGCACTCTCGCGTGAAATAAAGCTGATTTTGGCCTTCTTGTGTTGCTCTTCCATCAGCCGTTTGATCAGCGGTGCGACTGCCTGCACTTGTTCGCGTCCGGCATCAAGCGCCATGAAAACGCTGATCTCAGGCTCCACCGCCAGTTGTTCGGAGCGCGGGCGAATGTTTTCCA
>JBDLSU010000323.1:0-2529 GCA_039799405.1 Pseudomonadota bacterium
CCGAACCGCACCGAAATGATGGACGCCGCCACCATTGATCTGGTGCTGGAAGTGCTGGCGCATTGCCAGATCAAGGTACTCGATGTCACTGGTGGCGCACCGGAAATGAATGAACATTTCAAGCGTCTGGTACAAGGCGCGCGCGCACTGGGTGTCAGAGTGATCGACCGCTGCAATCTGACGATTTTGTTTGAACCCGGCCATGAAGAACTGGCGCAGTTTTTGGCCGATAACCAGGTCGAAATTACCGCTTCCCTGCCCTGCTATTCGGCTGAACGGGTGGACAAACAGCGCGGCGATGGCGTGTTTGATAAAAGTATTGCGGGATTGCAAACCTTGAATAGCCTCGGCTATGGCCACGACGATGGCAAATTACCGCTGTCGCTGGTGTATAACCCGCAAGGCCCCTCACTGCCGCCGGATCAGGAAAACTTGCAGGCCGACTACAAACGCGAGCTGGCCGCGCATTTCGGGATTGAATTCAACCAGTTGTTTGCCATAGCCAACATGCCGATCCAGCGTTTTGGTAGCATGTTGATTTCCAAGGGCCAGTTTGCTGACTATATGAAGTTGCTGAAAGACCACTACCGCCCGGCCAATCTGGATGGCGTGATGTGCCGCAGCACCGTCAGTGTTGATTATCAAGGCTATCTTTACGATTGCGATTTCAATCAAATGCTGAATATGCCAGCGCCACTGGCGCGGGGTGAGGCGGGTTCTGCGCCGCATTTGCGCGATTTGTTGAACAACGACATCAACGGCAAACCGATCGCCATTGCCGACCATTGCTACGGCTGCACCGCCGGGCAAGGCAGCAGTTGCGGTGGCGCGCTGGCCGCATAAACCCGGCCGCAACGCTTTCCATGAAATACCTTTACCGCCATCCCGCAGCAATCCGGGTGGATGGCGGCTTGCATCCCGAACCTGTTGTGGAGCGAATATGAATAGCAAAAAAATCGTGGTGGTGATCCTGCTGCTGGCCCTGATTGGTGCTTTCTTTTACTATGATCTGGGGCAATACATCAGTCTGGCGTATATCAAGTCGAGTCAGGCTTCGTTTCAAACTTATTACCAGAGCAACCCGGCGCTGACCATGGCAGGCTTTGTCGTGCTCTATGTTGCGGTGACGGCATTGTCACTGCCAGGTGCGGCAATTCTGACGCTGGCAGGCGGTGCCTTGTTTGGCCTGGTCACCGGCACGATTTTGGTCTCATTCGCCTCCAGCATCGGTGCCACCCTGGCGTTTCTGGCTGCGCGCTTCATGTTGCGCGACTGGGTTAATCAACAATTTGGCAATCGGCTCAGCGCAATCAATGCCGGGGTCGAAAAAGATGGCGGTTTCTATTTGTTCATGATGCGGCTGGTGCCCGCCTTCCCTTTCTTCCTGGTGAATTTGCTGATGGGTTTGACCAAAATCCCGCTGTTTACCTTTTACTGGGTCAGCCAGATCGGCATGTTCGCTGGCACCGTTGTCTTTGTCAACGCGGGCACCCAGTTGGCAAAAATCGACAGCGTGAAAGGTATTTTGTCGCCCACTTTGATTGCTTCGTTTGCCCTGCTCGGCATCTTCCCTTTGATTGCGCGCAAAATCGTGCAACTGGTACAAAGCCGCAAAGTGTATAAGCGCTGGCCAAAACCTGCCAAATTTGATCGTAACCTGATCGTGATCGGTGGCGGCGCTGCCGGTTTGGTCACCTCCTATATTGCGGCAGTGGTGAAAGCCAAGGTGACGCTGGTGGAAAGCCACAAAATGGGCGGCGATTGCCTCAATTTTGGTTGTGTGCCCTCCAAAGCCTTGATCCGCTCGGCCAAATTTGTCCACACTGCCAAGCATGCGCAAAACCTGGGCATTGGCAATTTTGATCCGAAATTTACGTTTGCCGATGTCATGCAACGGGTACACCGCGTGATCAAGGCGATTGAACCGCATGATTCGGTCGAGCGCTATACCAGCCTGGGCGTGGATGTGGTGCAGGGCCGGGCCAAAATTATTTCGCCGTGGGAAGTGGATATCGATGGCAAACGCCTGACCACGCGCGCCATCGTCATCGCTACCGGTGCGCGCCCGTTTGTACCACCGATTCCCGGCATTAACGATGTCGGCTTCTATACTTCCGACACACTATGGGACATGACCGAATTGCCGCAACGCCTGATCGTGCTCGGTGGTGGCCCGATTGGTTGCGAACTGGCGCAAAGTTTTGCCCGGCTGGGCGCGCAAGTGACGCAAGTGGAAATGGCCCCGCGCCTGATGGTGCGCGAAGATGAAGACGCCGCCAAGCTGGTGACCAGCGCCTTGCAAGCCGATGGCGTCAAGGTATTGACCAGCCATCAGGCGATTCGCTGTGAAAAAATCGGTGACGGTGCCAATGCGGTAAAACGCCTGATCGTCAAGCATCAGGACAAAGAAATCGTGCTGGAGTTTGATCAAATGCTGTGCGCCGTTGGCCGGGTAGCGCGTACCGAAGGCTTCGGGCTGGAAGAACTCGGCATTCCCACCACACCACGGCGCACGGTGGAAACCAACGA
>JBDLSU010000324.1:0-3871 GCA_039799405.1 Pseudomonadota bacterium
GGAGGAACTGATTTACCAGTGGCTTGTGCCTCATAAATTGCGGTATCGGCGTGGCATAATCTTTTCTCGCATATTGCCCTGTTGTTGTACACTCCAACCTTTCACGTCCTGAGCATGGTAACAATGAATTCCACCAATCAAGCCATTCCCGCACCCAAATCATGGGAGCAATTTGAGGAACTTTGCCTCGCGCTGTTTCGTGCTGTTTGGCAAGATGCCGCAGCGAAGAAAAACGGCGGGCAGGGGCAGCAACAGCATGGTGTGGATATTGTTGGGGTTAATCATGCGCAGGATGGTGGCACCTGGGGCGTGCAGTGTGTTTTCATACCCGATGGGCAGAGTGTCAGCATTGCCAAAATTACGCAAGACCTGGCCAAGGCCGATCAATTCCGGCCCAAGCTGGCGGGGTTGATTGTTGCAACAAGTAGCTTGGCCGATGGGCGGGTTTTGCAGCATTGCAAAATCAGTTCGAATGAAAGAGCGGTGCAGGGCTTATTTCCTGTGCAGATTTTGGACTGGGCGCAGATTCAAACGCTGCTGCGCGCCAATCCGCAGGTGGCGAAATCGTTTTATCCTGATCTGTTCCCGGCACCTGTGCGCTGGCCTGCGGTGCCGCTGGTGGAAGAATTCTTTGACCCATTGAATAGCTTTGCCTTGTTACAGCGTCAGCTTAAAGCCGAAAACAGCGTGGTAGTGCAGGGCGTTGGTGGTGTCGGTAAAACGCAGTTGGCGCTGAAATACTGCCATAAGAATCAAAAAAGATATGCTGGTGTATGGTGGTTTCAGGCAGAAACGGCCAGCACGCTGGAGCAGGATTGCATTTTGTTTTGCCATCTGCAAGGCGTACCGGTACGTAATGGTGAAGCAGCGGCGCAGGCAATGCAAGCATGGCTGACCGAGCAGGTGCGGCGGCAGGCGCGCTGGCTGTTGGTGTATGACAATGCGCAGGATTTGAAGGTGGTGCGTAACTTTTTGCCGCAGCACGGGCAACATCATGTGATTATTACTTCGCGCATATCGAATTGGCCTGGCATTGGCAATGTTGCATTGAATGGCTGGCCTGTAAAGGCAGCCATCAGTTTTTTTGGGGAAATTGCACATAACTATTTCGAAGCTAAAGATAAACCTGTGGCAGGTGTGCGTATCTGGTCGGCTGTAGTGGCTGTGAAAAAGTCACCGGAAGAAGATGCATCCGCAAAATTGGCAGAGCAAGTCAAAGTGAACGCCAAAGCCAAAGTGCAAGCTAAAACGCTTGGCGATTTCCCACTGCCGCTGACTATGAGATTGGCGATTTCATATATTTTAAGTAAAAAGGTCAGAGAATTTGACGATTACGTGCGCAAATTGGCCAATTATGCGGCCAGTTTTTCAAGCGGGGAAGATTTGCCTTTGCATACATGTAGAGCGATAGCCACTTTTGCCCTTACACATGCAGCACTTTCTACGCCTGCACAAGCACTGCTTGGCCTGTGCGCCTGGTTTTCTTCCGCGCCCGTGCCGGAATATTTGTTCAGCGAGAAAAACGATTACTTACCTGCTATATTGCAACCAATTGCTGCTAACCCATCTGCATGGCGGAAAACTGTAGCCGAGCTTGAAGGCTACGCCTTATGTTCAACACAGCAAATATTGTTGACGGATCATCGGGGTAATAACGGCCAACAGGCACCGTGCTTGATCTTCCACGACTTGACACGTGAGGCCGCACGAGCAACGGCGCTCGGTTCGCAATTCAGTGTCGCCGCACTGTTGCTGGTGCAGGCCGCATTCCCGTTTGATGTCACGGCACCGCAAAACGGCCCGCGCTGCCGTGCCTTGCTACCTCATGCAGAAGCCATACGCGACTTTTATCAAGCCGCCTGGAACCAACCTGCCTGCTTTGGTCGTATGCTGATACAAATGGCGATCTATTTAAAAACCGGCCAAGGCCTGTATCATCGCGCCTTGGCACTGGAACAGCAGGCATACGACGTTTTGCAAGAAGCATTGGGCGATGACGACACCGCCACCTTGATCGCCATGAATAATCTGGCGGACACCCAGCATGAACTGGGCGATTTAGCCGCAGCCAAGGTCTTGCAAGAAAAGGCGCTGGCAACTGGTCGGCATAAGTGGGGCGAAGACGACCCAAATACACTGATTTCGCTCAGTAATTTTGCCAGCACCCTGCTTGCCATGAATGATTTGCCCGGTGCACTGAAGTTGGATGAGCAGGTACTGGCCACCCGCATCCGCGATCTGGGGGACGAACACCCGCAAACCTTGCTGTCAATGAATAGTGTCGCAATGACGCGTTGGCAAATGGGCGACTTGCCCGGCGCACGGGCGCTGCAAGAAAAGCTCCTTGCGATCAGCCAGCGCGTGCTAGGTCCAGAACACTTGCAAACCGTGGGTGCCATGAATAATCTGGCCAACACGGTGATGCAACTGGGCGAATTGCCACGTGCACGTGATTTGCACGAAAAAGCGCTGGCAATCAGTAGCCGTGTGCAAGGGACAGAACACCCAAATACGCTTCGCACGATGAGCAATCTGGCTGAAACCCTGGCGCAAGTAGGCGACTTGCGCGCCGCACGTACTTTAGCCGAAAATGCACTCACAATTAGCCAACGGGTGTTAGGCCAAGCGCACCCGCTGGTATTTCAAATTAAGGAAAATCTGGCTCAATACCTTGAGCAGGACGGCTCACTGGCCGCCGCCCAAGCCTTACGCAATGAAGTACTGGCCGTGCGCCGTGCCCAAAACGGCGCAAGCCAAAATCAAGCCACCAACACACCATCACGCTTCGTCCTTGTGCATCCAGAAGAACTGCAAGGCAATGTTGACCCGGCCCAATACCGTACCTGGCACCGCACCTGGCTGCAAACGCTAACACTAACCGAATTCCGCTGTTTCGAGCAGCTCGAAATCACCCTGTCCGAACAATTAACTGTCTTCATCGCCCCCAACGGCGCAGGCAAAACCACGGTGTTGGACGCCATTGCCCTTGCCATGGGCCAGTTCGTTCAGTGCTTCCAAAACGGCATTGCCCTACCGCTGCGCAAATCCGATGCCCGTCTGTGCCCCACCAATCTGGCACTGGATTTGGGCACCATGGAACCACGCTACCCGGTGGCGGTTGCCGCCCAAGGCGAAGTGGACGGCAAACCGTTTAATTGGCAGTACAGCCAGCCAAGCGTCAACGCCAAACCTGTGGCAGAAGGCAAAAGCCCGGTGGCCGAGCTTGGCAACGCCATGCAACAAGCCCTGGGGCAAGACCAACCCGTGGTGCTACCGCTGCTGGCGTACTACGGCACCCAGCGCCTGCAAAAAAAGGAAGACTTGGCCGCAGGCGCAAGCATTGCCCAATTTGAATCCGGGTTTTTCTCACGCACCGCAGGCTATAAAGATTGCCTGGATTCCGCTGCTGACTACAAAGAATTCGAACAATGGTTTGCCTATGCTGCCAGCGTGAACGAGGGACTGGCTGACAGAAAACAAGTTCCACCAGCAAGAGGAGGTGCCGACGCCGCCCCCAAAGCCGAAGTTGGCTTCGCACCCCTGATCCAGTCAGTTTGCCATGCAGTAGATGAATGCCTTGCCACCAGCGGCTGGAAAAATCTGCACCTCTCCCGCAAAAGTCGCCGCCTGGTCATGCATCACCCGCGCCAGGGCGAATTACCGATCTCGCAGCTTTCCGACGGGGTGCGCAATATGGTGGCGCTGGTGGCCGACATTGCCCAGCGTGCGGTGCGCTTAAATCCGCAATTTGGCGAAGAAGCGGCCCGCAAAACCCCCGGCTTGGTATTAATTGATGAAGTTGATTTGCATTTGCACCCTGAATGGCAGCAAACGGTACTGACCGATTTGCTGGCCGCGTTCCCGATGCTGC
>JBDLSU010000325.1:0-3748 GCA_039799405.1 Pseudomonadota bacterium
AAGGTTTCCACGGTGCCCGCCGGGCCAATATTGCCCCAGTGCGCTGCAAAATCGGGCCACAGGATTTTGTTATCCAGGTCGCCCAACCAGGGCATGGTAATGCTGCGGGCATAGAACAATGCACCGAAGAAGGCCGCAAAAAACATGACTTCGGAAAAGATAAACCAACTCATGCTCCAACGATACGAAATATCGATGCGCGCACTATACAAACCACCTTCCGATTCTTTAATGGCGTCGCCAAACCAGCCATACAATACCAATAACATGCAGGCAATCCCGGCAAAATTGGCATACATGCCCCACGCCACATCATTCACCCAGGCCGATGCACCGGCCATGGTCAGCAGCAGGGACACACCGCCCAGTACTGGCCACTTTGAAGGATTGGGCACAAAGTAATGCGGTGCCGTCGCGTGTTGTGAACTCATTTTTTTCTCCCTGATTCCATCTGACTAATCTGAACTGGTTAATTACCTGATTTTTAAAATTCTTTTGCTACCGCTGCTGCAACTGATTTGTCAACGCACTCGCTGCTTATTTGGCAACCACGCTTTTTACAATCAAAATTAAAATCGTCACAAACAACGCTGCCCCCATGACCCCGGCAATAATCAAATGCACCGGATTGAGTTTCGCCACATCATGTTCGTGATCGCGCTTTTTACGAATACCAAGAAAAGACCAAAATACCGCTTTCATGGTCGCGCCCAAAGCCAGCTTGCGCTCACTGGCCGCTTTCAAATCTTGCGGCGTTTGCTCCAAATCCTGTTGATCCTGCATGCTGTTAACTCGCCTTGTTTTGCAACCCTGCAATTTCAAAAAATGTGTACGACAATGTGACTGTTTTTACATTCTTTGGCAGGGCAGGATCGATATAGAACACCACTGGCATTTGCCTGGCTTCGTTCGGTCCGAGCGTTTGCTGCTTGAAGCAAAAGCATTCAATCTTTTTAAAATAAGGCGTCGCTTGTT
Organism: Pseudomonadota bacterium; assembly: GCA_039799405.1. Classification (GTDB taxonomy): domain Bacteria; phylum Pseudomonadota; class Gammaproteobacteria; order Burkholderiales; family Burkholderiaceae_D; genus CAMBDR01. The sequence goes on from JBDLSU010000325.1 coordinate 976, forward strand.
GCGGTGCATAACTGGCTATCGCCTGGGCATCAATTCTGCGACTCTCTTTATTTACAACCTCATACACCACTTGGGCAAGTTCTCCCGGATGCACTTGCACACTGTTCTTGACCGGACGAAAACGCCATGGCCCGACATTCACATTCGCATCAAACTCAACCGTAATCAAACGGCTGGTGTCCACTTGGGTATTACGAACGTCACCCTTATGGCCGATAACCGATTCTTGCTTGGCCAGCACATTAATGCCAGTGATCTCACAAATGGCACGATACACCGGAATTAAGGCATAGCCAAAGCCAAACATACCGACCGCCACCACCACCAGCTTGCCAAGCATGGTGGCATTGATCTTTTTGGTAAAACCATCGAGCGCCACGTCAGCTAAACCAGACGCGTTTGACGATCACAGCAACAAAAAACACAATGGCAACTGAGGCCAGGACCAGTGCCGTGGCCATATTGGATTTCTTTGGTTCTGCCATATTCATTTCTATTCCTGTGTTCGTGCCAAATCAAAGCTGACACATTATTTCACGGTCGGTGGTGTTTCAAAAGTGTGGAATGGTGCAGGACTAGGCACAGTCCATTCCAGACCAATCGCGCCTTCCCAGGGTTTTTGCGCCGCCTTGGCACCACCCTTGATCGATGGCAAGACCACGAACAACAGGAAATACACTTGCGACAAACCAAAACCAAACGCGCCGATGGTAGCGATCATGTTGAAATCGGTAAATTGCGCCGAGTAATCAGCATAACGACGTGGCATACCGGCCAGCCCCAGGAAGTGCATCGGGAAGAAGGTAATGTTAAACGTGATCAGCGAAGCCCAGAAATGGAACTTGCCGCGGCCTTCGTTATACATGAAGCCTGTCCACTTCGGACCCCAGTAGTAAAAACCGGCAAACAGCGAGAACAAGGAACCGGCCACCAGCACATAGTGGAAGTGCGCCACCACGTAATAGGTATCCTGCAACTGGATATCCACCGGTGTCACTGCGCAGATCACACCAGTCAAACCACCCATGGTGAACACGAAGATGAAGCCGACTGCAAACAACATCGGGGTTTCAAAGGTCATGGAACCGCGCCACATGGTCGCGATCCAGTTAAACACTTTCACGCCGGTTGGCACCGCAATCAACATGGTGGCGTACATGAAGAACAACTGGCCGGTAACAGGCATACCAGTGGTGAACATGTGATGTGCCCAGACGATGAAGGACAAAATCGCGATGGAAGACGTTGCATACACCATCGAATCATAGCCGAACAGGGTTTTGCGCGAAAACGCCGGGATGATTTCCGAGATAATGCCGAACGCTGGCAAAATCATGATGTACACCTCGGGATGACCGAAGAACCAGAAAATGTGCTGATACATGACCGGATCACCACCACCAGCAGCATTAAAGAAGGACGTACCGAAATGACGGTCTGTCAGGGTCATGGTGATGGCACCGGCCAACACGGGCATCACGGCGATCAGCAAATAAGCAGTAATCAGCCAGGTCCAGCAGAACATTGGCATCTTCATCAGGGTCATGCCAGGTGCGCGCATGTTCAGGATGGTGGTGATGATGTTGATCGAACCCATGATCGAGGAAGCACCCATGATGTGCATGGCGAAAATACCCATGTCCATACCGATACCCATCTGGGTTGAGAGCGGTGCATATAAAGTCCAGCCCGCTGCGGTGGCACCACCCGGCACCAGGAAGGAGCCTGCCAGCAACAATGCGGCCGGTGGCAACAGCCAGAACGAGAAGTTGTTCATCCGCGCAAAGGCCATGTCAGCAGCACCGATTTGCAGCGGCACCATCCAGTTGGCGAAACCCACAAAGGCCGGCATGATGGCACCGAACACCATGATCAAACCATGCATGGTGGTCAATTGGTTGAAAAACTCCGGCTTGAACAACTGCAAGCCCGGTTGGAATAATTCAGCGCGTATCATCAGGGCCAATACACCGCCCGATAACAGCATGACAAACGAAAACCACAGATACAAGGTGCCGATATCCTTGTGGTTAGTGGCGAATAACCAACGCTGCCAGCCATGTGGATGGTGGTCATCGTGCGCATGATCGTGCGCGTGGTCGTGGGCGTGATCCATTGTGCTCATATCTTCAAACTCCTGATTAATTCTTGCGCGCAGCCACAACTTCGGCTGGTTGAACGATATTTTCGCTTGCCTTGTTCGACCAGTTATTGCGGGTATAGGTAATTACCGCTGCAATTTCAGTGTCGGACAATTGCTTCCAGCCTGGCATTTCCGAAGGGAACTTGCCCGACTTCTGACCATTCAACAAAACTTTGATTTGCTCTGCCCGTGGGCCAGTTACCACACTGGAACCATCCAGCGCAGCAAATGCACCCGGCACACCCTTGCCATTATCCTGATGGCAAGCCACGCAATTGGCTTTATAGACTTTTTCACCGCGCTGTTTCAACTCATCGACGGTAAATACCTTGTTCGGGTCGTCAGCCAGTGCGGCCATTTTTTTCTTCTGCTCGTCCACCCAGACTTTATAGTCGGCTTCGGATTTGACGTTGACCACGATCGGCATGAAAGCATGCTCTTTACCGCACAACTCGGCACATTGACCACGGTAAATGCCGACTTGTTCGGCCTTGAACCAGGTATCACGTACAAAACCGGGAATCGCATCTTGCTTGACAGCGAAGGCGGGAACCATCCAGGCGTGGATGACGTCATTGGCGGTCAGCACCATGCGCACTTTGCGGTTGACCGGCACCACCAGCTCGTTAT
>JBDLSU010000326.1:0-2548 GCA_039799405.1 Pseudomonadota bacterium
GAATGGGACAAGCATGCATCAAATTTCAGTACCAAATGGCTGGCCAGTATGGTGGCAAAGCGGCAGTTTGTGTATGTAAAAAACGCACCAGAGCTGATGCGAGCCGCGATAGATGCAGCCCCTCTTGCTGAGAAAGATCAGGTTATTGCCAAAAAAGATGCGCATCTGGTCGATCTGGCACTGGCAAGCGAACGCTTTATCGCCTCCAACGACGTTGCTGCGCGCACGGTGTTTTGTGCGCTGGCAAAGCATACAACCCTGTTAAATGAAGTAGTTTGGGCAGTGCCAACTGAATCGGCAGTGGAAATGGTGGCATTGTTTGCTGAGCGCGGATATGTTCCGTTGCAATGGCTGCTTTTGCACTCAAATTCCCCCTGATCAAGGTGTTAAACCCAATCAATGAATATCTTGCAGGCAAGACCCCGGGTGAAATCCCCAGGGCCTCTTGGTCTTACAAACTTGTTACCGCCGATGTTGCATTACTTGCCATACACCTTCTTCAAAAACTCCAGACTCAACTTCGCCACCTGCGCGCCATGCGATTCCAGTACAAAGTGGCCGCCGTCGAGGTAGTGAATATTCGGCTGACGCAAATCCTTTTTGTAGGCTTCCGCGCCCTGGAACGGGAAGATTTCGTCATTGCGGCCCCAGACGATCAGGGTTTTCGGCTGGTACTGGCGGAAGTACGATTGCACCCGTGGGTAAAGCGGCAGATTGGTGCGGTAGTCGTAGAACAAATCCAGTTGCGCTTGCTTGTTATTGCCCTGATCCAGATAGTATTGGTCGGTTACCGCTGCATCCGGGCTGATCAGGGCCAGGTTGGGTTGGCCGTGGGTGTATTGCCATTGGGTGGCACCCAGGGTCAAAAATCCGGCCAGGGCCTCGCGGGAAGCAGCGTCATTGTTTTTCCAGTAGGTGCGGAACGGGTTCCAGAATTCGCGCAGACCTTCTTCGTAGGCGTTGCCGTTTTGAATGATGAAGCTATCCACTTTTTCCGGGTTAGCCAGTGCCAGGCGCCAACCCACTGGTGCGCCATAATCCATCACATACATGCTGTAATGTTGTACGCCTTTCTTTTGCAAAAACGCTTGCGTTACTTTGCTGATGTTGTCAAAACTGTGGGTGTAATTGGCCGGGATTTTGGTTTTGCCAAAGCCGGGCAGATCCGGCGCGATCACGTGGTATTGTTTTGCCAGTTGCGGGATCAGATTGCGATACATTTGCGATGAGGTCGGAAAACCGTGCAACAACACAATGGTCGGTGCAGTTTTGTCGCCTGCTTCGCGGTAAAACACCTCTACATCGCCCACTTTCAGGGTCTGGTGCAAGACGCTGGTATTGCTGACGATGGGGGCTTCACCGGGTGGCAAAGTGGTCAGGATCGGGGCGGCGATGGCCATGCCCATGCCTGTGCTGAAGCTCAAGGCGGCCAGGGTCAGCGCCAGGGTGGTTTTCAGGCTGTTGCGACGGGATGCTTGTTTGACGGGTGTTTGCATGATGTGGCTCCTGTAAGTAAATTAAATGGTATTCAAATGGATCGATTCTGGTTCTGCTGCTTGCCGCTGTTGGTGTTGTGCGGCGAGTGAGATCATTATTCCAGTTTCGATCAGTGATGAGAATCTCTGTAAAATACAATAAACTATTCCGGTAAAAGGAATAATAAGGCAATCAAGAAAAACCGGAAAAAATCAGGACAATCCATGGATCGATTACAGATGATGGCGGTGTTTGTGGCGGTGGCGGAAGAAGAAGGCTTCGCCGGGGCGGCGCGGCGTTTGGCGATGTCGCCGCCTGCGGTTACGCGCTCAATTGCGGCGCTGGAAACGCATTTGGGCGTCAAATTGTTCAAGCGCAGTACCCGGCTGGTGCGGCTGACCGACGCCGGACAGCGCTATCTGCCGGATGCGCGCCAGGTGTTGCTGGCTGCAGATGAAGCCGATATGCATGCGGCCGGTGCCAATGCCGAGCCACACGGCCAACTGGTGCTCACCGCGCCCATGATGTTTGGTCGCCTGTACGTGATGCCGGGGGTGGTGGCGTATATGCAGCACTACCCGCAGATGCAGGTATCGGCCATGTTTGCTGACCGGGTGGTCAATTTGCTGGAAGAAGGCGTGGATGTGGCGTTCAGGATCGGTGATTTGGCTGATTCCGGCTACCACGCCTTCAAGGTGGGCACGGTGCGGCGGGTATTATGTGCCGCGCCTGCGTATCTGGCGCAACATGGCACCCCGCTGGAGCCGGATCAACTGAATCAACATCAACTGGTGTTGTCACGCGGTATTAATGCCACGGGCGAAATCAAACTGATGCAGCAAAATACGCCACTCACTATCAAGGTCAAACCCCGGCTGTGGGTGAATGATAATGCCGCCGTGATTGAGGCGGCAGTCAGTGGTTTGGGCATCGTCAGCGTCATTTCGTACCAGATTGCCACACAACTGGCCGCCGGTACGCTACAAATTATTTTGCCGGACTATGAATTACCGCCCATGCCCATTCACATTGTGCATGCCGAAGGGCGCTACGCCCCGGCCAAGGTGCGGGC
>JBDLSU010000327.1:0-4453 GCA_039799405.1 Pseudomonadota bacterium
CGAAGGAACCGTTGCCAGGCCCTGTGCCCGTTTGGCTTGCTCATGCTGTTGCCGCTGTGCCAGCGTCAGATTGTCCGGTTCGACTTCCATGGCAAATTTCAGATTCGACAGCGTGTATTCATGCGCACAATACACCAGGGTGGCCTCTGGCAAGGCTGCCAACTTGCTCAGCGATGCATGCATTTGTGCCGGGCTGCCTTCAAACAATCGGCCGCAGCCACCGGCAAACAGGGTGTCACCACAAAACAGCCAGCCTTGATCCGCACTGTAATAGGCAATATGGCCCAGCGTATGGCCAGGTAAATCCAGCACCTGTAATTGCAAACCAAGCGCCGCCAAATCTACGCTATCGCCCTCGCTCAATGGATTATTGACGCCGGCAATGGCTTCATTGCGTGGGCCGTACACTGGAAAGGGTTGGGCAGCACCTGGCTGGGCCGCATCTTGTGATACGTATTGCAACAGTTGTGCAATGCCTCCGCAATGGTCACCGTGGTGGTGGGTAATGAAAATTGCGCGCAAACGCAGTTGTTGTGCCTCAAGTGCCGCTACAATCGGGGCTGCAGCACCGGGATCAATTGCCACGGCGTCGCGGCCATTGTGTATCAGCCATAAATAGTTATCATCAAATGCAGGCACGCAGAGCACTTGCAGTGTATTTGCAGCGCAATCGGTGGTGGTCGTAGGGGAGTTGGCAGGCATGGGCATCAATATCTAGGTATGAAAAATCCGGAAGCAGCTATCATAACCCTAAGCGACTGGTTGGCTACGCCAGCCGGTTGTTATATTCACGCATGGGAGCGTGCCTGTCTGGATTTGTTAACAGCCGATATTTTCGGATTTCATGCTGTGCAAATTGGTTTGCCGCAATTGCCCGCGTTGGCCGCCAGCCGCATGACGCATCGCTGGCAAACCGATCAGCATGCCAGCAGCCTGGCCGATACCCGGCTGGAACGTCCGGTAGTGTTGCTGCATGATTTTGAAGAGTTGCCTTTCGCTACCCAGAGCCTGGATCTGGTGGTGATGCCGCATGTACTGGAATTTGCCGCCCATCCACATCAGGTGTTGCGTGAAGTGGAGCGGGTCTTGATTCCAGAAGGGCAGGTGATTATTAGCGGCTTCAATCCGGCCAGTCTGTGGGGGCTGCGGCAAAGTCTGCATCGCTTGGGGGCATCCGGTTATTTGCCCAGTCAGTGTGGCCTGATCAGCCTGCCGCGCCTGAAGGACTGGATGCAATTATTGAATATGGCGCTGGACGACCATTTTCATGGCGTGTATGCTTTGCCGTTTTCCAGCTATCGTTGGCTCAACCGCTGCGAATTTCTGGAGCGTGCTGGCGCACGCTGGTGGCCGTTTCTGGGTGCGGTGTATGTGGTGCGCGCTATCAAGCGGGTCAGGGGCATGACCCTGATCGGCCCGGCCTGGCGCAAGAGCGCGGCCCAATTGGCACCGGGCTTGCCGGTTACCAACAAGGGGCAAGAAAGCCAATCTAACATTTTGCAAACTGAATGAAAGCGTTGTGATGCGACAAATTGTTCTTGATACTGAAACCACGGGTTTGAACCCGCGTTCGGGTGACCGGATTATTGAAATCGGCTGTGTCGAACTGGTCAACCGGGTGTTGACTGGTAATAATTATCATGTGTATATCAATCCGGAACGCGATTCGGAAGAGGGTGCTTTGGCGGTGCATGGTTTGACCACCGAATTTTTAAGTACCAAGCCCAAATTTGCTCAAATTGTCAGCGAATTACGTGATTATGTGCAGGGTGCGCAAATCATCATTCATAACGCACCGTTCGATCTGGGCTTTTTGAATGCCGAGTATGCACGGTTGGATTTGCCCGAGTTTGCCAGTGAAACTGCAGGCGTGATCGATACCCTGGTGCAAGCCAAGGAAATTCATCCGGGCAAGCGTAATTCACTCGATGCTTTGTGTGATCGCTACGGTATTTCCAATTCGCATCGCAAATTGCACGGCGCTTTGCTGGATGCGGAATTATTGGCCGATGTCTATCTGGCCATGACCCGTGGTCAAAACAGCTTTGGCATGGAGCTGGAGGTGGATGAGGCAACTGATGCCGCCAATGCCGCCCAGGAATTATTGCCTCTGCCGGAACTGGTGTTGTTATTGGCCGACGAGGCCGAGCAAGCTGCCAACGAAAAAGTGCTGGATGGCATCGACAAGGAAATCCGGGGCACTTGTTTGTGGCGCATTGGTAGCACGGCGGACAGTGCTCCTGCAGTAGCCTGAGTCGGGGCAGTAAATTTTTTTTGCATATGACACCGATATTTTCTGGAATTTGCATCGGGCTTATGCCATAATCTCGTTTTTACGGAAGGTTAGCTCAGGGGTAGAGCACTGCATTCACACTGCAGGGGTCGCAAGTTCGAAACTTGCACTTTCCACCAGAATTTATACATACAACGCCCGAACCTGGTTTCGGGCGTTGTTGTTTGTGGCGGGCGTTTTATCGCATCCAGCGTGCAGGTTTGCCATTTGGTGCGCGCAAACCTGATACTTCGTGTTATGCTTTGAACAAAAATAGCCCCGGTGTTTTGTTCAATGAAAAAGATAATCGCTCAAGTTCGCCAGTCTTATCACGAGTTTCTCGGGCACGATTTGCCGCCGCGTGAGATTGCTATCAAGTTCCAGATTCCGCTGCCACTGGCGCGTGAAAAACCGCCCAAATTTCGGGAAATTGCTTTCCTGAAAAAGGATATGGATGATCCGGATGCGGATATTAATTATTTCAAATCGTTGCAAAAAAACCTGCGCCAACTTAATCGTTGCAAAATCGGTGTGGTCAAACGCTTTCTTTATAACGAAGGTTTTATCGTGGCGTTTTATCCCTTGTTGCTCAAACAGGTGCGGCAACACCTGGGCAGTGCCGGGATTCCTGATGTCGGGCCGCGCCAGGATATGCTGGACACTATCGTTGACATTCTGGCGCAATTAATTGATTCCTATAAATCCATCTTCAAAACCATTTATTTGGGCAAGAATTTTCAGTTTGCCCGCCTCAAGGTGCAATTTGACAAAAGCGCTTACCGCATTTTGGAGCTGCTCAAATTTCAGCAGCGGGTCATGGGTTTGCGTTACCAATTGCTGTCCGAGCAAAGCTGGCTAAGCATTAATATTGTGTTTCACATTATGTGGTCGCTCGGTAAATCGGGTATGGAACGGATAGCGCTGGAAAGTATTTCGGCCAACCGGCGCGAGCCGTTTCAAACCAGCCTGCAGGATCTGTTTTTGACACTGCAAATGGTGCAGCGCTTTAATTTGCCCAAATGGCCGGTTGAATGGCAGTTTTCTTTCGATCGCTTTGATCAAACCATGCGCACCCTGCTGCAAGTGACGCCCGACGATGGTGTCAAGATGACGCGCCATGTCACCCTGAGTTATTGTTACGATACCCTTGCCACCCGCTTTAAGCGGGTCGAGGAGAGTGGTGCCCGTGGGCCTTGTGTTATGATCCACTGGCAACATCTGCAAAAGAAAGTGATGGCTGATTATCTGCAATTCTTTCACGAAAAAGGCCATGGCAGCCGGGTTGGTGTAATGGAGAAGTTTGAGGTTTTGTCTTATATTGAAGGCTTGGCACTGGTGCAATTGCAGCTCGAATGCATCAAGCTGGAAGAACCGCTGTTATCCAACGATGCACTCGATGGTCAGCCTTGTGATTTGCGTATCTTTGTCGGCTTCAAGGATGTTTATCCGTTTTTGCATAACTTGCATTACCACGCCGACCTGGAAGAAGTCGGTACCCGGATGGTGGATTCATTGGCCCAGCGTTCGGCCGTATTGGCGGAAGATCATGTTGCCACCAAGGCCAGTGTCTGGCATTTGCAATATCAGGATAGCCAAACCATCAAGCTAAAAACCCAGGAGACGCAATTTACTACTGGCTTGAAAATTGGTAGTTTGATCGCATATGGCTTTGGCAATGAAGGGATACAACAGCCTTCGCTTGGGGTGGTAGCGCGGATTTTTCGTCCTTCCAGCAAAACCGTGTTTCTCGATATTGACCGCGTTGGTCAGGATTCCGAACCGGTTTTGGCGACTGCCGATCAAGCCAGTTTTGAAGAGTTTGATCAACATGGCAAACAAGTCATTTACGCCATTTTGACCACCGATGCACAAGGAGAAATGGCGCTGCTATTTCCGCCTCAAAGCAGCTTCGTTGAAAAAGAGGTGCTGGTTCTGAAACGGGTCAGGGGGCAACAATTGATTCAATTGGGTAAGTTGCAGTCTGTTACCAAATCGTATTTGAATTTTAAGTTGCGCGTGCTAAAACAAACATTTTAAATTGCCTTTGCCGCGTACAGATGCTGTTGAATGCTTTCTGGAAGGCAGGGTGAAAGTTAATTTGCTTCATTATGTCATGGCGACGAAGCGTCGTTAAAATGCTTGAGGGCTGACCATTTTTGGGGTTGGCAACAAAAGGAGTCT
>JBDLSU010000328.1:0-3233 GCA_039799405.1 Pseudomonadota bacterium
GCATCCGACTTTGTTAACGGCGTGGTGCAATTTGATGCGGTGGCCAAGGCGGCGGGGGTGTTTGTGCTGTCCGGCGTTTCCAGTTTTCCGATTTTGACCGCCGCCGTAGTGCGCCGCCTGACGCGGGACTTTGCCAAAGTCTTGACCATCAAAGGCGGCATCGCACCATCACCGTTTGCCGGGGTCGGCATCAACGTGATACTCGCCATTACCAGCTATGCCGGGCAACCGGTGAAATTGCTGCGCGGTAGTCGCATGACCCATGCGCCCGGCCTGGTAGAAAACCTGCGCTACACCGTCAGCCCACCGGGCTTTGAACCGCTACCGAATATCCGCTTTTCGCTGGTGGATGTGCCGGATTTGCAAGTGCTGCCGACGCTATGGCCGGAACTGGAATCGGTCTGGATGGGCGCGGGCACCACGCCGGAAATATTGCATCGCATGCTGAACGGTTTTTCCCGGCTGGTGCATTGGAAAATTCTGCCTTCGCTGCTACCGTTTGCAGGCATCTTCCATTTCGTTACCAACACCGTGCGCTGGGGCAGGCATCGGGGCGGCATGTTTGTGGAAGTAAGGGGCATCGGTCAACAAGGCCAGCCCGTCGGCCGCACCTGGCATTTACTGGCCGAAGGCAACGACGGCCCGTATATTCCCGCCATGGCGCTGCAGGCGCTGGTGTTGCGCTGTGCAGCCGGGCGCAAACCGCCAAGCGGTGCGCGCCCTGGTTCAGTTGATCTGGAACTGGATGACTATGAAGCGCTGTTTCAGGCCCGAACCATCCATACCGGCTGGCGTGAGTGTGATGATCAAATGGCCGGCTGCACCAATTATCAACGCCTTCTGGGGCCACGCTTTGCCAGCCTGCCAGCGCCAATCCGGCAAATGCATGACTGGTATCAAGGCGGCCGCAGCGCAGGTTTGCGAGCCGAAGGCAAGGCCAATATTGAGCGTGGCACATCACTGCTGTCGCGCCTGATCGCCAGGGTAGTCGGCTTTCCGCAAGCCGGGCAAGATGTGCCGGTGCAAGTCAAATTTGAGAACAATCCCGAAGGTGAAGTCTGGACCCGCAGTTTTGCCGGAAAATCGTTTTTCTCGGTGCAAAGCCTGGGGCAAGGCAGATCACAACACCTGATCGAAGAGCGCTTCGGCCCGGCCAAATTTGGTTTGGCGCTGGTGATGGATCAGGATAGCGTGCGGCTGAAGATTTGCCACTGGCGCTTGTTTGGCATCAAACTGCCGCTGGCCTGGTCGCCCAAAACTGAAAGCCGGGAATATGTCGAAGACGGGCAGTATCGCTTTCACATTGAAATCAGCCATCCGTGGGTGGGCTTGATTGTGCGTTATCGGGGGTATTTGCGGGTGGTGGCATAATAGGCGGCATTAGCCGAAATGGGCAAAGATTGCCGCAAGCGCGGCGCATTTGGGTAGAAAACAGAATAAAACAGTAGAACAGTGACTGAGGAAGCAGCATGTTGAAGCATCTGGAATTGGAAAATGTTGGCCCCGCTGCCAGTATGGCGCTGGAGTTTGGTAAGCGCTTGAATGTCATCTCCGGGGATAACGGGCTTGGCAAAAGCTTTTTGCTCGATATTGTGTGGTGGACGCACACTGGCAAATGGCCTGCTGAAAAACGGCCACGCCAGCGCGGTTGAAATTGTCGATTATCACTGAAGGAGACACCACCATGCCACGCGACATTCCCTTGATACATCCAGGCCGCATTTTGCTAGAAGATTGGCTCGAACCGATGGGCCTGAGTCAATACGCACTGGCCAAAGCGATTGCCGTGCCGCCGCGCCGCATCAACGAAATCGTCAAAGGCTCGCGTGGTATCAGCATAGACACCGCCTTGCGGCTGGCCGCATTTTTTGGTACCGATGCGCAAAGCTGGATCAATTTGCAAACCCATTACGATACCGAGTTGGCACGCGCCTCCATGCAGGAAACCCTTGCCCGCATCCAACAGTTTGCAGTGGCGTGATGTTCCATGATGAAATCTGATGCTGTTATCGCCATGGACACCAAAACCGGGTCACCAACCCCGGGGGCAATGGCGGTGGATCAAGGGCGTCAGATACGATTGATTCCGGATGCAAACTTCGATTTGGCGTTGCCGGTTTTGCGGCGCTGCCGGGGTGATGTTGCAAACGGTGGCGTCAAGCACGACATCCGGCACGTTGACCAGTGCGGCGCGGATGAAGTGCTGGCGCGCTGTCGGGGTGGCGGCGATCAGGGTTTGCAAGTGGTGGCGGTTGTGCAGGGTTTGGCGCAGGCAGATTCTCGCAGCACGATCGCCACATCGGGCAAATACGCATCCGGGTTCTTTTGCGCCAGTTTGCGCCTGATTGCCAGCGACTCGTCAAACGCATCGGCGGCATCAGGTGTTTACGAGCCAAAGAAAAAGCCACCAGCATGCAATTTTGTGCGAATACAAACAAATATCAATAAACCTGTAAATTGAATTGGCGCTGACGTATGACTAAAATCGAAGTCCTCAAACGGGAAGTGCAAGTGCTCTTGGTCAAGGAAGAAGACTATATCTGCCTGACCGACATCGCCCGCTATAAAAATCAGGATGCGTCCGATGACCTGATTCGTAATTGGTTGCGTAACCGCAATACCATCGAATTTTTGGGGATTTGGGAGCAAATCAACAATTCCAGTTTTAAACCCGTGGAATTCGACGGGTTTAGAAAACAGGCTGGCTTGAACAGTTTTACCCTCACACCCAAACAATGGATCGAAAGCACGGGGGCCATTGGTATCATCTCCAAGGCCGGGCGTTACGGTGGCACCTATGCGCACAAGGACATTGCTTTTGAATTTGCCGCATGGATTTCGGTTGAATTCAAGCTGTATTTGATCAAGGAATTTCAACGCCTGAAAGAGGCTGAACATCAAACCCTGGGGTGGGACATTCGGCGCAATCTGGCCAAGCTGAATTACCGGATTCATACCGAGGCGATCCGTGACCACTTGATTCCACCACAGTTGACAAAGGCCCAAACGGCGATCATCTATGCCAGTGAAGCGGATGTTCTCAACATGGCACTATTCGGCAAAACCGCCGCCCAGTGGCGCAAAGAAAATGCCGATGCGAAAGGTAATATTCGTGATCAGGCCAATAGCGCACAACTTGTCTGCCTGGCGAATCTGGAAAATTTGAATGCATTGTTTATTGCTGAGGGTTACACCCAGGCAGAACGATTGCAGCGCCTGAATCAGATTTCGAT
>JBDLSU010000329.1:0-3806 GCA_039799405.1 Pseudomonadota bacterium
AGATGCGCAACAATCTGGTAATTGCCTTCAATACCGTCATCGAAAATGCCGTCACTGGTAGCGGCAATGATTTCCTGAGCGGCAATGCCTTTGATAACCGGCTGGAAGGCGGCAGTGGCAACGACACCCTGAGCGGTGGCGGCGGCAATGATGGTTTGCTAGGCGGCAGCGGCAACGACATACTGTATGGCGGCGACGGTAGCGACGTGGCGCTGTATGCAGGTAACGCAGCCAATTACACCGTCAGTTTTAATGCCGCCACCGGCAGTTGGAACGTCAGCAGTGCGGCAGAAGGCAGCGACATTTTGCACGGCGTCGAATTCCTGCAATTTGGCGACCAGCGCCAAACCCTGACCCAAACGGCCGCGCTCGACAGCAGCGCGCCGCGCCTGGAGTCGCTCTCACCAGGCAACACCAGTGGCAGCGTAGCCCCCGACGCAACCTTTGTACTGAAATTATCCGAAGCGGTGCGCTCTGGCAGCGGCAATATCACCATTTACACCGCCGACGGCAACATCGCGCGCCAGATCGACATCAATGATCGCAGCCAGGTGCAGTTTGCCGACAATATGATCACGCTGGCACCGGTGCGGCCCCTGCCTGCAGGCAAGCAATACCACATCGAGATTGGCAACGGCGCGATCCGGGATCTGGCGGGCAACGCCTTTGCCGGAATCGGTGGACTCAGTGGTAACAGCGCCTGGCATTTCACCGTGGTCAATGCCAGTACGCCGGACGACTTTTCAGCCAATCTTGACACCAGCGGCACCGTCCAGGTCAATGGTGCCAACACAACTGGTGCCATCAATTCCGTGAACGACCACGACGTGTTCGCGGTGACATTGCAAGCGGGCACCACTTACACCTTTGACCTGATCCGCGATAGTGGCAGTATGCTGGATCCGAAATTGCAATTGTATGGCGACAAGCTGGATTTGATCAAATCCGACGACAATGGCAGCGGTAGCCATTCCGGACTGATCTATATGGCACCGCGCAGTGGCACCTATTATCTGGGGGCGATGGATAATGGCAATGGCACCGGTGCTTACCGGCTAACCGCCAGAGTGGCGACCCATGGACCCGGCAGCACCGATTACCTGATATCCGATGGGGTAGCAAGCCTGAGTGCGAACCAGTTGGCACAAGCCGCGCCACTGAGTTTGCTCGGCTTCGCCCAGCCGGATCAACCATTTGAAAATTTCGCTTTCAGCGAAGGCAACGCATTCGATGCCAGTACCAGCACCATCTTCCGCTTTGAAGCCGTTGCCGGTGCCACTTACCGTTTTTTGTCAATCCGCCATCAGGACCCACAGCAACTGACGGTGTATGACAAGCACGGCAACCCGATTGTGCTCAATGTGGAAGAGGATGATGACCCGAATGTTCTGCTTGAGGATGGTGTCCCATATGAGCAGGATTCCATCGACAATTGGCACGCCCCGTACAGCGGCACCTATTACCTGAATGCGGGCTGGCAGAACGACGACTTTTACCCGGCCTATGGCGTGGCGGTGTTTGAAGACCTGGGCCATGCCGTGCCGGGCGATGCCCGCTTCAGTGGCAGTGACAAGAACGAAATTTTCGACAGTGCCGATGGCAATGACACCATTGATGGCGGTGGCGGCATCGATACCCTGCTCAGCTACTCGTCCCGTGCCAACGCCACCCTGGTACGCACCAATAGCGGCTGGCAACTCAGTTCCAAGTACGATGGCGTTGACAACCTCAGCCATATCGAACGCATCGAATTTAGCAACAGCACGCTGGCGCTGGATATTGACGGCAATGCCGGGCAAGCGTATCGGGTGTATCAGGCTGCCTTCAATCGCACCCCGGACAATGACGGCCTGAAATTCTGGATTGGCGTGATGGATCGTGGAGCCAGCCTGCACGATCTGGCTGCCGGATTCATCGCCAGCGCCGAATTTACAGCGCTCTACGGCAGCAATCCCGGTAATGACCAGTTTGTCACCCGGCTGTACAGCAACGTGCTGCACCGCGCGCCTGACGCCGGTGGTTACAACTTCTGGCTCGGCTTGCTCGACCAAAACCGCGTCAGCAAAACCGATGCGCTGATGGCGTTTTCCGAATCGCCGGAAAATCAGGCCGGGGTGATTGGGGTGATTCAGAATGGGATTGAATTGTTTTATTGAAACAGCGGCCAGGCACTGTTTTACACCTGATTCCAGCGGCGATGTAAATATATACTTGTACAAAATAATTGTTTTGTATATCCTTACGTTATGAGCCAACCTGCCAAAACCGCCACCAATCTACCCGGCCAAGTCCAGCGCTGCCTGGAAAAGATCGGGCAAGACCTGCGCATTGCGCGTGAGCGGCGCGGCGAATCGCTGCGGGCGTGGGCCAAACGGGTGGGCGTGTCGGTGCCAACCTTGCAACGCATCGAAGCGGGTGATCCGACAGTTGGCGTGTCTGCATTCGCCGTTTCGCTCTGGCTGCTTGGGCGCATTGATGCACTGGAAAACATTGCTGATCCGGCGCAAGACCAGCAGGCGCTTGCGCTTGAGATCATCAAAAGTAGCCGCAAGCGCAAGCCAGGCAAAACCGCCGCCCAAGTTGCCACCGAAGTTGCTACAAAAATTAAAGAAAATAATAAAACCGGTGCGACAAAAGAGGAAGAAAATCAATGAAAACCACCCCTTTTGACAGCCTTGCCGTATGGTGCCTGACCGATATTACCCACCCACAGTTGGTGGGAGAAGTACGGCTGGTGGCCCAGGGACGGAACCTGGCGTTTGCTTATGCGCCAAGCTGGCTTAGCCATGGCTTCGCACTTTCCGGCGACATGCCCTTGCAAGCCGGGGTAATCGTCCCGCGCGAGCGCGATCTTGGTTTTGGCGCGATCAGCGACGCCATGCCGGATCGCTGGGGTGAGAAAGCCATTCGCTTTCTGGAGCGCCCCAAACGCGCCTTGCCGCTGGATTTTCTTTACTTTGCTGGTGACCGGCGCTTTGGTGCGCTGGGTTTTTCGCTTGATTCTGACAGCTACCAACCGCACGACAATGGGCCTTTGCCGCAATTGGATTCGATTGATGCCCTGTTTGATTTGATTTTCCGGATCGAACATAACGACACGCTGTCCGGGCCGGAAAAGTTACTGGTCGGCTCCAGCAAAACCATGGGCGGTGCGCATCCCAAAGCATTGGTACAACAGAAAGGGAAAGAATGCATCGCCAAGTTTCCGCGTGGCGGCAATGTGGATAGCGGCTTGATCGAACATGCCACTTTAACGCTGGCAGCGGAGGCTGGCATTCGCTGTGCAGCCAGCGCGGCAGTGCCAACCTTGGCCGGAAATGTGGTGCTGATCGAACGCTTTGACCGCGCCGCAAACCAACGGCTGCATTGTCTGTCAGCCAGAAGCGTGTTGCTGTGCGGTGCAGACCCGCACTTTCCGCCGCTGGGGGAATTGAGTTACCCGGCGATGGCCGATTTCATACGACAGTTTTCCAGCCCGGAAACCCAATCAGAAGACCGGAAAGAGTTGTTCCGGCGCATGGTGTTCAATATCCTGATTGAAAATACCGACGACCATGAAAAAAATCACGCATTCATTTTGGACGACGGCTATTGGCGTTTGTCCCCCGCTTACGACATATTGCCACTGATGGCCAATGCCGGGCAGCACGAAATGGGCATCGGGCGGGATGGCGCGCAAGGCACGCTGGAGAATGCTTTATCGCAATGCCAGCGTTTTGATCTTGAACCGGATGCGGCCCTGCGGGAATGGCGCAGGGTTGCGCACTGCGTGGCGCAATGGAAGGCGATTTTTGCCGGGCTGGGCG
>JBDLSU010000330.1:0-2849 GCA_039799405.1 Pseudomonadota bacterium
CAAATCCAGCAGATCATGTACCGGCAAATGCGCCGCAACTGCCAGCCATTGCGCCAGCAACTGCTGCGCGCGCTGCAGGGCCGGGCTGGTTCCGGCAGGCTTTTTGCTGGCGTCACTGACAGTGATTGCTTGCTCGTTTTGATCAATCAAGGGATCATATGACGGCTCAACCATGCGGCACAAGCGCGCCCACCAATAACTGCCCGCGTCGTAACTTGCCAGGGTAATCAAATCGTCGTCACTGGCAGCAAACATCGGGCTTTTCAACACTTGCGCCAACGACAGATTGGATGCGGGCAACATCAGGAAATTCAGCAGCGCAATCATGTCGGCTACTTCCGGGGTGTGCAACAAGCCACCCCGGGTATCGGAAATAAAGGCGATGCCGGCTGCGCGCAAAGCCGCTTCATACGACGGCAAATGGGTACGTTTTTTGACCAGCAGCATCATGTCCGACCATTGCAAACCATGCTGGCGCCTGATTTGCCACAATACATCGGCCAGTTGCGCCGCCTCGGCATAGTGCGCATCAAGCTCGGCCTCGGGCAAGGCGCACACCAGCGGGTCACGCAAGGCACCGGCGGTAGTGGAACCGGCTCCGGCATCGCCTGCTTCGGCCGGGCTTGCCGCCCCGGGCGCTGGCTGCGTCAGATTGATCAGCGGCAGGCGACAAGCCTGGCCAGGCAGCGCTGACAAGGTGGTTTGCGCCACAAAGCGCGGGTTGGCTACAAAGCTGTGGTTTAAGGCATCGATCAGCGCTGGTGCATTGCGCCGGGTCTGATTGGTGCGCAGCAAACTGGCCCCCTGGGCTTGCAGATACTGCTGCGCGGCGTCGAATACGCGCGGATCGGCACGACGGAAGCGGTAGATCGATTGTTTCGGATCCCCCACCACGAACACGCTCGGCGCTTCGCTGATGGCACCGTCTGCGCCATAGCTATAGCCATCGAGCCAGCTTTGCACAATTTGCCATTGCAGCGGATTGGTATCCTGAAATTCATCGAGCAAAATATGTTTGTAACGGCTATCCAGCCGGGCTTGCAAATAGGCGGCATGCTCGGGATTGCTCAGCAGACGGTAGACCTGCCACTCCAGATCGGCAAAATCAAAGACCCGTTGTTGCGCCTTGATTTGCTGGTAGCAGGCCAGATAGGCGCTACCGGCACAAAACAGCGCCTGATTCAGCGCCAGCACCAGCGGCTCCTGGCTGCGCGCCTCCAGTTGCAGCAGAGTTTCGGCCAGATCGGTAAATTCGGCGGCAAATAAATCCGGCCCCTGTTGCCCGAGCTGCGCCACAATCGCGGCATTCAGCGCTTTATTGGCGGGAATGGCCTTGACTTTGTCGGCCTGGGTCAACCAGCCGCCGCGCAATTGGGCAAACCCGTCAAGCGATGCTGGCCCACTCAGCAGGGTTTCCAACTCTTCGGCCAGTTTTTGATTCGGTGCGGTGCCGCGCCCCAGCAAGGCGGTTTGTTGCAGCAAGCGTTGTTTCAGCGCAGCGTCCATCCACACCTGCAGGCGCGCATCGATTTCACCATCGGCACCGCAAATTTCCTGCAGTTGTGCAAGCGGATCGAGCCCATGCAAATTGGCGGCCCACCACTCGGCGCGCTTGTCAACAAAGGCATCGAGCAACTGACGCGCGGTATAGTCGCCGACCTGGTAATACAGGGCTTCGAGCGCGCTTTTTTGCGCCTCGTTTTGCATCGCCTGCTGCAGAAACAGGCTGTACGCTTCATGCATGATTTGGGCATTGGCTTCGCTCAGGCTGTAGCCATGCGGCACGCCGGAGGCCAGCGGGGCCAGTGGTAATAATCGTGCAAACCAGCTATGAAAGGTATCGATCGACAGGCTTTGCGAACTGGATAACACCCGTTCATACAAATTGCGCGCGCTGTCCAGATACGGGGCGGGATTGTTGAGGCCGCGTTCCTGCAGCAGTTGCATCAATTCTGCTTCACTTGCCAGCGCCAACTGATGCAGCAATTGCAGCAGCCGTTCGCGCATTTCTTGCGCCGCTTTGCGGGTGAAGGTAATGGCCAATAATTGCGCCGGTTCGGCACCAGCCAGCAGCAAGCGCAGCATGCGCGCCACCAGCAGCCAGGTTTTGCCACTACCGGCACAGGCTTCCACTACCACGCTACGCGAAGGGTCGCAGGCGCATTGCACAAATTCGGCCGCGCTGGTGACCACGCCATCTTTTTCATATGCCAGTGCGGTCATGCCCAGCCTCCTTTGCGGCACAGCCCGGCCATTTCACAATACTGGCAGGCGCTGGCGTTGCCATTGGCGGGCAAAGCGGCACCGGCTTGCAACGCCTGCATGCTATGTACAATATGCTGCTCCAGCTTTTTGGTGCGATTGGCAAAATCGTCAGCGCTGACCAGGGTGATTTTCTTTTTGTCCAGACTTAAAAATACCGCCTGGCTGGCCTGCCTGTCGAGCAAACCATAAAACGCCAGTTGTTGATCTTCCCCCTCTATTTTTGCCTGCAAGCTGCTGGCGGCACCGGTTTTATAGTCAATGATGATTTGCTGTCCCGCCTGATCCTGATCGATGCGGTCAAGCCGTCCGTGCAAGACAATCTGCCCGCCCGGCCATTGCAACAGTCGTTCGCGCGCCTGTTCCCCCGCCAGGTAGGAATAACTGGCGGCCTGTTGTTCGGCCCATTCCAGATAACCAGGCATGGTCTGTTGCCAGCGCACATAGTAGCCAAGCGCTCCGGCACCGCGTTGCAATTCCTGTTCAAACTTTTGGCTGGACAGGTTTTGCAATAGCGCGGCGTGCTGCTGCGACGGATCTGGTTGATCCGGCGGCAATTGCCGCAATTGTTCATGGTAGTGATGCAA
>JBDLSU010000331.1:0-5504 GCA_039799405.1 Pseudomonadota bacterium
GATGCTGGGCTTCCCGGATAAATTTATCGACCATGGCGACCCGCAAGCCTTGCTGGCAGGTCTGGGGCTGGATGGGGCCGGGATTGCGGCATCGATCAAGCAGCGCTTTGGTGTCGGTGAACCGCGTCTGGTGGTGAACAATTTCTGATTTCTTGCCCGTCACGGCCAAGCTCGCCATTGCGCTGGCTGAAGTCGAATTTTCTGCCATCCGCGCCCAAGGGCCGGGTGGACAGAATGTGAATAAAGTCTCATGCGCGATCCATCTGCGCTTCAATATTGCCGCCTCCAGCTTGCCGGATGAAATCAAGGTGCGCTTGCTGGCGCTATCCGATCAACGCATCAGCAAAGAGGGTGTGATCGTGATCAAGGCGCAAAATTCGCGCAGTCTGGAAGCCAATAAAATGGAAGCACTGCGCAAGCTGCAGCAAATGGTGGCGGGCGTGGCAGTGTTGCCGACGCAGCGCCGTGCCACCAAACCGACTCGTGGCTCACAACTGCGGCGGGTGGATGCCAAGGTCAAACATGGCTTGACCAAGGCTTTGCGGCGCAAGGCGCTGGATTGATCGAATCAGCTTGGTTTTTCCGGCGTACTATCGCGATTGCGATCTTTTTGCCACAACACATCCGAACCACCCTCAAAGCGGTTCAATACCCGGGCCAGCACAAACAATAAATCCGACAGGCGATTCATATACTGGCGCGGAAATTCATTAATGCTTTCATCGCGCCCCAGGCTAACAATCGCGCGTTCGGCGCGGCGGCAAATGGTGCGGCACACATGCGCCAGCGCGGCCGAGCGGGCACCGGCGGGCAAAATAAAATCTTTCAGCGGTGGCAGGTCGGCATTGTATTTTTCCAGCCAGCCATCCAGCCGCGCCACCTGGGTTTCGGTAATCATTTGATAGCCGGGAATGCACAGCTCGCCCCCCAGATCAAACAAATCATGTTGAATCGAAATCAGTTCCTCATGCAATATTACTGGCAGTGGTTCGCACAGCAGCAAGCCGATATGCGAATTGAGTTCATCCACATCGCCCAGCGCATGAATGCGCAAGCTGTCTTTTTCGGTGCGGCTACCATCGCCCAGGCCGGTTGTGCCGTTGTCGCCGGTGCGGGTGGCAATTTTAGAGAGTCGGTTACCCATATTCGTTTTTATCCTGTTGAGAGAAACCCGCTGATGATACGATAAACATCAGGTAAATACATCTTTGCCCCTGGTTTTCTTGCGTTTTGGGGAGGGGCTGGCAGGCGAGCATGCGGCAGGTATATTCAGGCAGGAAGATATGCCTTGGTAAGCATAGTGGTAATTGTCACAAAAATATTTTTATTAAATAATGATGGAATCGGATATAATTCGTGATCCGCTCATGCGGGTGTTGTATCTTTGTTAGTCAATCAATTAAATCAAACTGAATTTTTGGAGAGTCTATGTTTTCGTTTAAAAATGTAATGATGTCCTTGGCAATGGCATGTGCACTGGTGAGTGCCAATGTGGCAGTTGCTGATACCATTTCGATTGCAACGGCCACTGAATATGAAATTTTGCCATCATCCGATGTGCTGATATTGGGTGCCAGCAATTTTTCGACCACCATTGGCGCAACCCCGAGCTTGATTGATCTGCAAGAAGGTAATTTCTTTATTCAGGCCTCGTCGATTCCGGATCAAAGCATTTCCTATGTGATCAATCAGGACATTACCATCAATGGAATTACCAAGAGCGTTGCATTCAATTTTACGACCGACATCAGCGCCGCTGCTGATACCCTGACCTTGAGCACAGGCGCAGTCACCTATTTTGGCAATGTCTCGTTTCAGACTGTGGGCTTTAGTGGTAGCGCGGGAGATCTGGGTAATCACTTCTTCACGGTTCAAGCACAGGTGAGTGCCGTGCCAGAACCGGAAACCTACGCTATGCTGTTTGCTGGTTTGGGTTTGCTGGCATTGGTGGTAAAGCGCCGTAAAGCTTGACCGGATTCATGCGGCATTTAACGCGATGCTCTTGGTGTTGCGTGATACTGTTGCATAATATGCGTCTATTTTATTGCACATTTTGCTTTAATTGCTTGCTGCTGCGCGATATTGCCTCCGTGTGACTTGCGAGACGCGATTATTTGCAGCGAAATGTGCTATTTATCATATTTTTGCCTTAGAATGCTGAATAAAACAGGATGCAGGGGTGCTGGCAACGGTGGCCTTTGTTAAATAGTATTTCAGGAGCCATGTCATGGGACAATACACACAAGCGATTCAAAAATTATACGTTTCTTATTTTTCACGCCCGGCCGACAGTGCTGGTTTGGCCTACTGGGAAGCCGCAGTAGCCAACAGCAAGGGCGATTTGAGTGCCATCAGCGAGGCTTTTGCCCGTTCGGCCGAATATCGTGATGCCTTTGCTGGAAAAAGCAATGCCGAAGTGATTGATCAGGTTTATATGAATTTGTTTGGCCGGCATGCCGAAGACAGTGGCAAGGCCTTCTGGACGGGTATGCTGGATCGCCATACCCTGTCGATTGATCACATCGTCGAACACCTGGCCAATGGCGCTCGTGGCACTGACCTGGTGGCACTGAGCCGCAAGGTCATGACCGCTGAAACCTTTACCTCGGCACTGACAACCGATTCCCAAATCAAGAGTTATGACGGCATCTTCGGCGTGAGTGTGGCGAAAGAACTGTTGTTATCGGTGGTGGACGACGCCACGTATACCCAGTTCATGGCGGGTGGCCTGAAAAAGACGCTGGATACCCTGCTGCAGCATTTTATCGATCCCGGCGTTGCCGTCGGTGAACCCAACCCTAATGCTGGCGTTGCCGTCGGCGAACCCAATCCCAATGCCGGTATTGCAGTGGGTGAACCGCATCCGGGTCAGGGTATTGCGATTGGTGAACCGCATCCAGCAGCGGGCTTTGCCGTCGGTGAGCCACATCCGATGGCTGGTTTTGCTATCGGTGAACCCACTCCTGGCGAAGCAGTCAAGCTGATTGGTGTACTTGATATGGGTACTGAACTGTTTGTACAGCACTTTTAATTTCTGCATTATCCTGATGTAATCGGCACGGCGGCGTCACACCAGACGCCGCATTGCTTCTGCTGCGTCCACTCCGCACCGCCTCCCGTTTCTGCATTGCTTGATGTAAGTTTCGCTCTTGTGGTCTGCTTTCCATCACATTTTTCACGTTTATTTAAACGCAGCATCGCTTTCAGCCCCGGGCCGGGCCTTCCATTGCAGCGAATAATACTCCCCCCGGTCGCGCGCCCATGGATCAAATGCATTCACCACCGGGGCCAGTTCATCCTTTAATTCCGGCATGGCACGCAGCAACACCCGTTTCAATGGCGAAACCGGAATGGCATGGCCGTTCGAGCTGACCTTTTCCATCACCACCCCGTCCGGCCCGTTGTCATTCACCCAGTTGACACCCAGCGTGGTGTAAAACTCGGGGCGGAAGCTGGAGGTGAAGAAGCGATCCGAAAACAAGCGGCGCGAGGCGTTCAAAATAAATACCTGAAACTGAGTTTCTGAAATCGCATAGCCGTGTGGCCGTACCGGTTCGGCCAGCCAGCCGACCACGGTATCGACATCTTCAATATTATCGACCATGCTGCCATCGGGCAGATCCAGGCAATCGGTGATGGGCGAGCCATCTTTATTACGCTGCGCCAGGGTAATGATTTTGCTGGCATCACAGCGATGGCGGCCATAGATTTCGCGCAGCAGTTCCGCGTTGCGCGCTTGTTGCTGGCGTGCCGGGGAGCTGGCGGGCAGGTTGCTGTCGATAAAATCCTCGAAGTGAGTAAATTGGCGCAAGCCATATTGGCGGCGGAATTCGTTAAAGCGCGGTACGCCGCGTTCACGGTCGCGTATCAAATCCAGCGCGGCCACATCGATTTTATTGGTCTGGCTATTCATGCGCGGAATATCCAGGTTCTGGATAAATTGGGGCAGGTTGTTCAGTGTTAGCGCACCCAGCCGTTGCCGCCCCATCGATAGCGCCCAGTTGCTGGCACCGCGTTCACGCATGGCGGCGCTGGCTTTGCCCTGAAAGGTATTGATTACCGCCACCTTGTTGCGGATCTGGTTCGGGTCTTGCGCCAGATCGCGCACTTCAATCAAATCCGGCACCAGCGCATGCAGGCGGTAGACGCTGACAAATTCTTCCGGAAAATTAAACGGTGAACCAAAATGATTGGTGCCGCCATTCACATGTTCCGGGTTGGACAAGCGCCATTGATCATCGCGTTCCGGATGGCGATGGTCGGGCGAAATATGGTTGCCCAGGCCAAAAATACCGGGGCCTGCTGCCAGTACCGAATACCGTTGATTGGTTTTTTGCGGGTCATGCGATTTGCGCAAATCGTTAATAATCTGTTCCACCACTTCGGCCAGGCGCGGGCTATCGGCCAGCAAACCGTTCCAGTTGGCATTCATGCCCAAATGCAATGGTTCGTTGTAGAGCAGTTGGGTAGTCCACTCAATGGTGTGGATTTTGGCAATTTCTGCTGCCACTACCAGCCGCGCTGCTTCAAACAGTTCATTTGCGCTGACCTGGGCATAAGTGATGACTTGCTCCGGGCGCGCCGGGTTGCGCAGGCCCGAATCGGCTTGTGGCGTGCGTGCAGCCTGCTGGCGGAAGGCGCTGACAAACTGGTTGTGTTCGCGCGCAAACAGATTGTGGTAAAAGCTGATGCCAATGGTCCAGTTGTCGGGGAAGGCGGTGGCTTCCTGGCCTTGCCATTTGGCGGGAATTGGCTCATTCGGCGCAAACACCGGCAAATAGCCTTGCTGCTCGCCTGCCGTATTGCCAGCACCGGGCAGCAGCAACAGCTTGGCCGGGTCTTGCGGGTCGCGCTTGACGCGCTGGCGCGAGCGTGCGTCGTAGCCATAGATTTGCGAGGCATCCCACCACGCAGTGACGTGGTTGTTGCTGGTTTTCCAGGCCCGGCTCAGTTGCAGCTTGCCATCGACCTCAAAAGTAGCAGGTGCGCTGGTTTGTGCGAACAGGCTGGGGTCGATCCGGTCACCCGGGCGACAACCGCTGGCTGGATCCTGACACCCCACCGCCATCTGGCCCGGCGCGTTCTGGCCTTCGTCCAGATGGCTGAACCAGTCATGGGTCATGAATTGAATCCAGTAGGCTGCCAGCACATTAAAAAACGGTGCTTTTTGATAGTCGCAGGCCGCACTTGCGGCCGCACCCGGCAAGCCCTGTCCTTGTTGGCATAGTTCCGGCTGGCTTTGCGGGCGGGTGAACAGTTTGCGGCTGATCAGTTGTGGATCGGGCTGTAACAGGCTGATTCGGTCACCGTGGCGGTTGCGCGTCAGTTCGGTCTTGCCCAGATCGGGGAAGGTGGTTTCAAACTGCACATTGCGCGCAAATGGGGTATGGCTGGCACCCATCAGCGGATTATTGATGTCGTTGCAAATACCCGTGACATTTCGCTGGCGGATCAAATCACCCTTGCATTGTTGTTCACCCGCGCCCCCAACCGCAGCATATTCC
>JBDLSU010000332.1:0-6973 GCA_039799405.1 Pseudomonadota bacterium
TGCCCGGCGCGCTGCCCGCTAAGCTGGCTGGAAAAGCCGCCCTCATATTCCGCCAGCTTGAATGGCCGGTTGAAATTGGCACCATATTTGATTTTGTTGAACTGGGCGCGCGCCACATCGTCCGCCAGGCCATCGGCATCACGCAAGGCACCAAACTGGCGCAGCCCACGGGCATAGCCAAGGTCCAGCCCGAGCGAACCACCGGCAAAAGCGGCGGTAAAGTTGGCATCCAAGTCCAGCACACTCAATTTGCGGCTGGACACCGCCAGCAATTCGCCAACCAGGTAGTTTTTACTGTCTTTGGTGGTCACGCCTGCGGCCAGCGTCAGGCGGGTCTTTTGATTGCGGTACACCACCCGGTCCAGCCGGAGGTTGACGTTATCCGCATTGCCGCTGATAGCAAATTCGCGCCCGGTTGGGGTGGTAATGCTGCTGACGTAACGGGAATGCGAGGCATTCAACGACAGGGTGTTATAGCCATACGGCAGCCAGTAGATAACGCTGTCGGCCGCAGAATAGCGCCTATCCCGCTCCGCTGGCTGGGCCTGACGATGGGTGAAGCTGAAAAAATCATTCATGCCAAGCGGGCTATCGACACTGAAACCCACGCCCAACTGGCGCTTGCCAGTGCCTTCACTGCCCTGATTATCAAAACTGGTATTGACTTTGAAGCTGCGCTTGGCTTGGTTGTTCACCACCAGCACACTGCTGCCCGGCTGGCTACCGGGTTCAATTTGCATTTTGGCGTCGTTGGAAGACAACTTGTTGATCTGATCCAGCCCTTGCTCGATATCGCGCAAGTTCAACACCTTGTTATTCAAACCGGGAAACACATTGCGTACCGACACGGTATTTTTACCGCCATCGCGTACCGAAATCTTTTCCAGCACACCTTCCAGCACCAAAATCTCCAGCCGCCCACGGCTCAAATCCTGACTCGGCAAATACACCCGGGTGGTGATGAAGCCCTGGCCCACATACCAGAGCGTAATCTCACTCATCAGCTTTTCAATTTCCACCACGCCCAGGCACTTGCCAACATAATTGGCCAGAATTTTCTCTTGCGCAGCAAGCGGCAAATGTTTGGCCCCATTCACCACAATCTGCGTCATGTCGCGGCACTTGGCCCCCAGCTCCGGCACCTTGCGGTTTTCGCCGGACAAGCTTTTCGGATCAATCGCACTCTTCGGTCGCTGCTGTTCCTGCCGCTCGCGTTCCTGCTTCAGGCGCTGCTGCTCCTGCTGCAAAATCCGCTGGGCGTCCTGCGCCGCGCGCGTGCTATCGGGCACCGCAGGCAACGGCGCTTGCGCCCGGCTAACACCGGAAGACAAGGCACACAACAGCAAAACCAGGCAGGGATTTATTCTAAACGGCAACATCAATTGCGGCATAATCGATCCAGATGAGTAAAATTAACAAACAATAGCTACGCCAGCCATACAGTGCAAAAAATGGCAAATTAGATAGTGAGCAAGATTGGAGCCGCAAGGCTATCACGAAAAAAATTCATTTTCAAGAAACGAAAAATTCCGCAAGGCAATTGCAAATTAAGTCATCTTGAATCAAAAGATATTTTTAGATGTAAAAAATATTGACGAAGCACGGGTGGCGTGCAAATACATGACAGCGCAATGCAGCGGATGCGTAAAAATTTCCGGTGGCAAAACTGCGTTGACAGTTTGATCAGTCACAAATGATACCGTTTGCTAGTATCCGATTTACCACAGCTTGTAGGGATGATAATGCAGCGGCCCAGGCGAAAAACGATGATACTGCCATACAAGAAAAATTTTATGTCCGATTAAATTGACATAATCTCTGATTTTGTCCAATATATGCAGCATGAAAACATCTTCCCCCGGCCTTTTTCCGCAAGCGGCCAAACAAATGGCGGATTTGGGATTGCGGCTGCGCACCGCACGGCTGCGCCGTGGCATCGGCACAGCCCTGTTTGCGGAACGCATGGGTGTTTCGCGCGATACCCTAAACCGGCTTGAGAAAGGCGAAGCCACCATTGCAATCGGTACCTACCTGCGCGCCCTGCGGGTGTTGGGGCTGGACAAAGATTTGGATCTGCTGGCGCAAGACGATGAACTTGGGCGCAAACTTCAGGATTTGCAACTGCCGCTTTTGAAAAAGCCGCGTGGGCTTAAAAGCAAGAATGCAAGCGACAGCAATGATGGAGACGAGCATGGTGCGCAAGACGAATGACGTGTGTTTATTGACAAATATCCCCCCTGAGCTCGCCCTTAAAAATCAATAATTAGAAAATATAAATAACCATTATTCTTTACTCAAAGGATATTGTTGTACCGACGACCAAGCATTGACATCACGCAAAAAAAAGTACAATTTCGCCGACCACTTTTCATATTCAAAATCAAGCGTTGGGTTATTTAAGAAACTCTTTCTTTCATTTGAAATCACTTGAAAACTTTGAAAAAATTTATCGGGAAGAAACTTTAACAAATTCGGATACGCCACATCCGCTGTTTGATCAACCCAAGAGCGAAGTCGCGTTGCCGGTGGAATTTTAATCCACACATAATCGTATGATCTTATTCTAAATAATAAAACTGCATAATGCAGCCCCTTTAAAACATTATCATTAGTCAACCAATCGACATATACCTTATTAATTAATGCAGCTATTTGGAGTGCTTTTTCAGCTTCTCTAGATTTAGAATTTTCAAGTTTTATGGCACACATTCTTGCCCGAAGCAAAAAATCCTGCACATCATTTATTTTCTCATCATTATGCAACACCTTATTTCGAATTTCCCTCAATAAATGAAGCTCATCTCTGATTTTTCCATCAATGAATTCTGGCAGTACATCTATTCTAAATTTAATTTCAATTTGACTATTTTCTTCATCTGGATATTCCTTAGTCAAATCTTTTATCTTTAATTCAAGGTCCAACCATTCACGAGCAACAATTCCAAAATCAATGATTGAATTATTCACATTGATAATTTTAGTTGCGCAAAAATTCTTTCTCAATATTTGAATGCAAAGCTCTCCGGAATTACAAAGCTTATTAAAATCTTTTGGCATTTCGCCTTTGTGTACAATTTTATTTCTTGCCTTGCGAAATTTATGAATCGCCCCCCTATGACGTTCCGTGGCATCGTCAAATTTCAAACCATCAATTATAGAAATAATATCACTATCATTAAAATGCCCCGAACTTGCATTCGAACTATTACCTTCAATATTTGAACACATTAAATCTTCAATTGAAAACCATTGATAGCAAATATTACCTAATTCTTCATAAGAAGGGAGCATAATGCAATCCTTTCATATTGATTAAATTTAAAACTCAAGATAACATAGTTATATTAATAACAATTCCTTTAAATTTAAAAATTTTGACCTTCTCAGTACCACTTTTTCCTAAAAGCATCAATAATGCGGCGGCCGCTCATCCAGCACCGTCGCCCCCATCCCGCTGCCCCGGTTGGCATTGCCAACCTCGCGCATCTGCTGCACCAGTGCCGCGCACAAGGCTTCGAGCTTGTCGATTTGCAATTGCTGCTGATACACAGTGTTATTCAAACTCTCCAGCAAATCTTCCTGATGGGCGAGTTTGATTTCGATTTCGATGACGCGATCTTCTTGTTCTGTTTGACTACGTTGACTATCCGGCACAAGCGGCTCCTGGTTGGGTGATGGCGATTTGGGTATGGCCCAATCGCTTAAAACAAAAATGATTTGACCAATTGCACATCGCCAATTTTACGCAGCGGAATGACAAAGCTTTCGCGTTTTTCTTTGGCGCTGTTTTCAAAATACACCAGCGTGATGCGGGTGGTGATGATGGGTTTTTGCAGGTTTTTGGCGTCGAAGTTATAGCCACCGGGGCCGTAATTGCCCCAATAATTGACGAAAACGTGGTACGCGCCGTGCAAGGGGGCGGCGGTGGTGAACATTTCCGGGCCGGGGCCGTCTACGCTGTCAACATCCAGCCCACCACCACCATTTAATACCGGGCGGCCAAAAAAGGCGTGCTGGCCGTCTGGCGTGACGATGTGTAAATCGACTTCGGCTTCGGGCGCGTCCCACGAACAAATAATGCGCAGTTGCGGTGTGATCTGGTTCGGGTTGGCTTCATAAAACTGTACGCGTCGGCTTTGGCCTGCGGCATTTTTTACTTCCAGCCCGTTGGAACCGCTGCCAAAGGCGTAAAAGCGCTGAAATTTGCCGTTTTCATCGGTATTTAACACGGTGGGGTTGCCGTTCACGATCAGTTGGCCGCGTCGTTCCTTGCCGACGTTGCGGATGCTGCCTTCGATCAGGCGGCGGGCGCGCTGGGCACCGCGATTGATGGGCGGGGTCGGGTAAGCTACCCGGGTATCGCCGGATTTGTCGGTCAAGCCGCCGTAGTTCCAGCCGCCGGCCGGGGTTTTCAGCTCGATGGGTTCATCGGCAGCCTGGGCCGGGAAGCAAATTGCGGCCGTGCCCAGGGTTGCGGCCAGCATCGTTGCCAACATCGTGGCTGCGGTAATCGATTTCATGCTCGCGCTCATCAGGGATAGTTAAACGATTTAATCAACAGCAATTCTCCGGCCCGGCGCAATGGCACTTGAAATACCTGGCGCTTTTCTGACAAAGTGCCTTCCTGGCTGACCACGGAGACTTGCGCCATAGTGATGATTTGCTGTTCCGAATTGCCGCCCCAATAATTGACATACACGTGGTACACGCCTTTCGGCGGGGCCGGATTGGCGTAGATTTCCGGGCCAAAACCAGTGGTGACATCGACATCCAGCGCACCGCCATGCGCGCCAACCCGGCCAGCCCAGAATACATGGTCGCCATCCGGCGACACCACATGCAAATCCAGATCGGTGCCAGGGCTATCCCACGACAACACCACGCGCAAACGGGCGGCGGCGCGCCCGGCGTTGGCGTCATAAAACTGGGCGCGCTTGACGGCGCGGCCATCGCTACTGCGCACTTCGATATTATTGGAACCATTGCCAAACGAATAGGGTCGCTCAAAGCGCCCGCTTTCATCCACCAGCAAGGGCATGGCAACGCCATTGATGATTAATTTGCCCGGCTTGTCGTTTTTATGCGCCAGAATATGGCCGCGTACCAGCGCCGTGGCTTTTTGCCCGGCCGCATTGACGGCTACCGCAGGATAGCGGATTTCCTGCAAAAAACTGTTGGCTTCGCCAGTGCTGTTACGCCAGCCGCCGCGCGGCAATTCCAGTTCCACTTGCGCCATGGCGCTGGTAGTCAGGCTGCAGGCTGCCAGCGCAGTACGCCACCAGAGCGATCGATTCAATGGTTTGATGTGATTCATGGATTAGCCCTCGATTAAGCGGCGCGCCAGCCGCTCGATGTAATTTTCATCAGCGCCACGCGGATGAAAGCGAAATGCCAGATGCAGATATTCATGCGCCAGGGTGATGCGTTGGTCCAGGCTTTGCCAGCCACGCACATAGATGCGCAGGCGGCGCTGGTCAGAATACGGCTGCCCTTGCGCCAGGGTACAGACGCGTGGCGGTTCGGCCAAGGCTTCAAAACCGGCTTCGCGCCCCAGCAGGCGCTGCCAGCCGGGTGTGGCTTGGGCCAGCCAGCTTTCAGCCTGCGGCAGGCGCACGCATTCACTATGGCCGGAAAAGCTGCCAAGGGTGGCTTGCGGAAAACTATGGAGCAGAATTTTTTCAAAATCCCAGCCCTGCCCGGCCTGATTGGCCGCACTACGCCAGGCCATGCGGTTTGGCCCTTCCTGGCTGGTGTGGTAATGCACCGGCACGCCTTGCAAAATCATTTCATCGGTAAACCAGGCGGCGCTCAGGGCCGCAGGTGAAGGCGGATTGGGGCTGACGCGCTGGGTTTGGCTGCTATCGGCCAGTTGCCAGCAGCCGCCCGCAAATTGGCCGTTCTGCAGCAAATAGCTGCGCGCCGCAATCGCCAGCGCGCGGGCAGCCTGGGTGGCGCTGGCATCGCCTTCACGCTCGACCACGCGCGCCACGTACTGGTTCAGGCCCAGACGCGCACTGAGGCGCGGCACGGGTTGATAGCTGAGTTTGAGTGTGCCATCGCCGGAAATTGCCAGACGCTTGCCATTGGCAAATTGCAATTCATAGCGCCCTTGCAAACTGCCTGCTGCGGCCGGGCCTGCTTGTGCTGCGCCACTGGCATCCATCGCTTCGATTTTGCGCACGCGGCGCAAGGGGTAGCGCGCAAAAAAATCGACATCGACACAACTGGCGCTCTCGCCTGCTGCACCCGGCGCGGCATCCAGCTCGCTCCAGCGTGCAGGTGGCAACGCGGCGCTGATTTGATCGGCCCAGTTGGGCAAGGCAAAGCGGCTGGAGCCCGGGCCACCGAACCAGAACGGCGTGCCATCTACCAGCCACCCGGCGGCACCGCCAAAGGCCAGGCCATTGCGGTGCCAGGAATAGGTTTTATAGCGCAAACCGCTGCCCAGACGAGTCCAGGCTTCGCGCCCGTACACAGCTACGGCAGTTTCCAGCAAGGCACTGCGTGCCGCTGCCTTGGCATGGGGTGATAAGTTGGCCAGGGCTTGCAATAACTCTTGCAGTGGCACTTCGGTGGCGGGTTGTAGTTGGCGAATATCCAGCAACCAGGCTGGGGCGGTAATGCGCTGATTTGCCGGGAGGATGTTTTGTTGCGGGCTGCTTTGTTGCGGGCTGCTTTGTTGCCGACTGATTTGCGCCTGATATTGCTGCCAGACTGTTGCGCTGATACCCAGCCGTTGCGGTGAAAAATACGGGGCGCATGAACGCGCCAGCGCCAGATTGCGCTCGACCTGGCCGCCGGGGTCGCAGCAATAGCGGTCTTCTTTATTGAATTTGCTGGCCGAACAGGCATACACGGCTTCTTTGGCCTGGGTATCAACCAACCAG
Organism: Pseudomonadota bacterium; assembly: GCA_039799405.1. Taxonomy (GTDB): domain Bacteria; phylum Pseudomonadota; class Gammaproteobacteria; order Burkholderiales; family Burkholderiaceae_D; genus CAMBDR01. The sequence goes on from JBDLSU010000332.1 coordinate 6,888, forward strand.
GCGTAGACAAATACCTTCCACAAGCTACCAAGCGGCACCCGGCTGTTGCCATCTTGTACCGGGCTGTGACCGTGCGTGACCCGCCC
>JBDLSU010000333.1:0-3767 GCA_039799405.1 Pseudomonadota bacterium
GCTACCTGGAGCGCATCGCGCACGGTGAGTGTGTAGATGATGCCGCTGCCCTGCAATTGCGCCAGTTGTTCGGCCAGCCATGCCAGCCGCTCGGCTTGGCCGGGTAGCCGTATCGTTTGCAGGGTAAGTGAGGGTCGATTTAAATCGCCACGCCAAATCAGGCAATCCTTTTGAAGTACTGCAACGACATCATCGATCACCCGCTGATTGGCCGTGGCGGTGGTTGCCAGAATACGCAGATTGGGCGGCAGGTTTTGGATAATACGTTCCAGCAAGCGATAATACGGTCGAAAATCATGGCCCCAGTCCGAAATGCAGTGGGCTTCGTCCACCACCAACAGGTTAATGGTGCCTGCGATGGGGGCCAGCACGGTGTTGATAAATTCCTGATTGTTAAGCCGTTCTGGTGAAATAAGCAGGATATCGATTTCATTGCGTAAAATTTGGCATGTAGTATCTTGCCATTCATCCTGATTGCTTGAATTGATGGTGGCAGCGCTTAGTCCCATCCGTGTCGCAGCATCAACCTGGTTGCGCATCAAGGCAAGCAAGGGCGAAATCAGAATGGTTGGCCCGGCACCTTGTTCCCGCATGAGTTGGGTGGCAATGAAATACACAAAGCTTTTACCCCAGCCAGTCTTTTTTACCAGCAGGATGCGGCGCTCCAGTTGCACCAATGCCCGGATCACATCTTCCTGATCTTCCCTGAAAGCGGCGTATGGGTTGCCTGATCCAATTTGCAGCAATTGCAAGGCACGGTTTGCGTTGTATTTCATATTAATTCTTTCCGTTTACCACTTTCCCATCAACAAAAAGCGCATCCAACACTATAAAATGACTATCTGCATTATAGCAATCAATTATTTTTAGGCCGGGGCGCTCTGCCGAATTGCCGCGAACGAATGAATACGCCCAACACAGCACATTGCTATTTGACCGGTTCGATCAATAGCGACAGGAACCCGTCTTCTCAAGGGGCAAAACAAAAGGCGAGGCGGCTGCGGCTTGCTTTCCCTACAGCGCCTTTGTCAATACGTTTCTAAGCTACTTCAAACTCCGCAACGACGCCAGCACCGCCTGCCGCGTCGCCCAAATCTGTTCCGACATGCGCGCCGCCACTTCCGGCTGGCTGGCGATTTTCTCGCTCTCCGCCACCCATTGCGCACGCAACTGATCCGCCGCTTTTTCAACCGGCTGCGGTGTCACGCTGGACAAATCGCGGATCAACAGCACCCGGTTCAAGCCCAGCGTTAAATCACCTTTTTGCAGATCCTTGTGCAAGCTGGCGTAATCCACCACCTGTTGCACGTCGATCAAATGACGCAGCATTTCGAATTCGGCGGCGCGGATGCTGCGGTTGTGTTCGCTCAGTTCATTGCGGTAGGTGTTGTAGCCCAGCGCGGTGAGCGCCACCGTCAAACTCAACAGCGATAGCAAGTTACTGCGCAGTTTGTGCCAAATGCCGCTCTTTTCCATGGTTTCCTCCGCCTGGGCCAGCGTTTAGCGAATCACATCCGGATCAAGCTTATCCACCCGTGGCGTTTGCCCGCGCAACACCGAATTGCCGCTGTACAGGGTGCGCTGGTCAATCGCGGCAGGCTGGCACCAGTGCGCTTCCTGCATTTCCTGGTTCAAGCCATACACCGCCAGCGCATTGGCATAGGCCACCTTGTGGATCGCCTCAGCAGATATCCCGCGCGCCGCCATCAAACGCGCCGATTTGGGCACTGCCAGCGGGTCGGATACGCCCCAGTCGCAGGCGGAATTGACGATGATGCGTTCCGGCCCGTATTGCGCCACAATGTCGGCCAGCCGTTCATTGCCCATTTTGGTGGACGGATAGATGGTGAAGGCGCACCAGTAGCCGCGGTCCAGCACTTCGGCCACGGTTTCTTCGTTGTTGTGATCGATCACGCAGCGCGCCGGGTCGAAGCCGCATTCTTCCAGCACGTCCATGGTGCGCTGGGTGCCGCGTTTTTTGTCGCGGTGCGGGGTGTGGATCATGATCGGCAATTCAAATTCCTTGGCCATTTCGATTTGCGCACGCAGGGCTTTGTCTTCCAGCGCGGTTTGTTCGTCGTAGCCGATTTCACCCAGCGCCACCACGCCTTCTTTGCCCAGATAGCGCGGCAAAATCTCCAGTACCGCTTCGGCCAGCGCCGGGTTGTTGGCTTCTTTCGGGTTCAGGCCGATGGCGCAATAATGGCGGATGCCAAATTGCCCGGCGCGAAAGCGCTCAAAGCCGGTGATGGTGGAAAAATAATCGATAAAGCTGCCGACATTGGTGCGCAACTGGCCCAGCCAAAAGGCCGGTTCAATCACCGCCACAATCCCGGCGCGCGCCATGGCTTCGTAGTCGTCGGTGGTGCGCGCGATCATGTGCGCATGCGGGTCGATCAGCATGCCGGTGCTGGTGCCAGCGGTAGCAATTTGGCGGAACGCGCTTTGCCCGGCCTCCAGTTGTTCGGCCTGGGCCAGCAGATTGCGCAACATGGCCGGGGTCAGGGTGCCATTGCAGCAGGGGCAGGCCAGACTGGTTTCGGCGAACATTTCATCCACGGTGGCGGCATCGGGGCTAAAACCCGGGCTGGTTTGATTTTGCGCTTGATTGTGGGTCGGATTTTGTGTCTGCTTGCTCACTTGAAGCCTCCTTGATTGCGTCAACTCACTCTGGCAGGCATTGTAACGCGAAACAGCGGGTGCCCCGGCGGCGCAGCGGGCACGACAGGTAACGCGAATGCTGACATTAGCCCCTGCCAGCACCGCGCTTGCCACATGAAAATATTGCATAAAACCATGTTACCGGGTGATGTTGGTTTTTCGTACAAATCGGCTGGCGGCATGGATTTTTGCACAATGACTATGCTAGCCTTGGCATCGAATAGCCCCTGCCGATTTTCCTCCCATTACTTTGGAACTGCGCGATATCCGATGCAAGCGAGCAAGCACCCTTCCCCCCTGTCTGCGCCCCAAATGGCTGCGCCAGAAATCGTCCTGCGCGGCTTGCACAACCCGCGCGGCCTGCGTCTGATGGACGATGGCAGTTTGCTGCTGGTGGAAGCGGGTAGTGGTGACGCGCAAGCGCCGTTTTCCGGGCGCTTGCTCAGATTTGACGCCGGGGTGCTGGACACTGCTGTGACGGGCGCTACGGCTGCTGACTATGCCAACTGGCAAGCACCGATAGTCGTAGCGGATGGTTTTCGCTCAATGAATATGCAAGCCCGCATGTGCCGCGATGAAATCTTCGGCCTGGCCGATGTGGCCTGTGGCGGCGGGCGCTGGCTGCTGAGTCAGACCGATTATGTCGATGGCTCGCGCATCCACGACCTTTCCACCCATCCCCCCACGCCCTTATTTCTCAGCCGTGGCAACCTGAATGCGCTGTGCTACCACCCGGCGCGCCACAGTTGGCTGACCGTGAAACCGGACACCAATCAGGTGATCGAATTTATCGAAGGCCAGCCGGAAGCGGTAGTCGGCGTTTTACCGCCTTTGGCAGGCGGCCAGCAATGCGTGCCCGTCACGCTGGTGTGCGAACCGGACAGCAACGATGTATTGATCTCGCTGTTCACCGGCGAGCTGCAACGCGACCCGGCCAAAACCGGGATTGAATTTGAACATGGCGTCGGCCAGGTAGTGCGGCTGGATTTGAACAGCGGCCAGATCACCCCGGTAGTGCAAGGTTTGACCCTGCCCACCGGGATTGCCTTCACCGATCAAGGCCAGTTGCTGGTGCTGGAACTGTGCGATGATTTTCTGGAACCGAT
>JBDLSU010000334.1:0-3337 GCA_039799405.1 Pseudomonadota bacterium
ATTCACGCCGCCATACACATGCTGCAATTGGCGGTTGCCATCAAAAATTTGCAGGCTGTCGCCATTGCCAAGCAAATTGGCGTTGACGGTGACCCTGACGGCGGCGGCACCGGGAATGGTCAAGGTTTGGTACAAGGCTTGATTGCTGGCGTAATTGCCGGAGGCCCAGTGGTAGATGCTGTCGGTATAGCTTTCCCACTTGCCTTCACGCGCTTTGTCGGAGAAATTCAGCCAGACGGTTTGCCCGCCGCTGACTTGTTGCAAGCGCAAATTGGTGTAGGCATTGACCGGTACCGCAAAACGATAGCCGGGAAACTCTGCCGCGCACTGGGCGCGCCCTTGTTCCCACGCGCCGCTGCCATTGGTGACGCGCCAGTCATCCATATTGTTGCTGCTCTGGCAGGCGAAGCGGTGGCTGATGCTGCAGTGGTTGTCGTTCCAGCGCCCGTTAGCGGCTTGTTCGGCGCAGTTTTCATTGCCGCCAGCGTTATTCGGTTCACCTGCGGCCCAGCTCCAGACTGCGGCGGCGGTCATATCGTCTTCCCAGCGGTCGGCATCGACATTATTGACGCCGCAAGCAAACAGGCGCGCGATATTGCTGGTATCGATGGTGCCGGTTTGGTCAACCCAGCTATCGGGCAACACATCTTTGCCCAGCTTGCTGTCAGAAATGGTATAGATTTGCCCCGGTTGCATGACGCGGCCATCCTGGGTGCAGTTGTTGATATCGAAAAATTTGACCTGACGCGAATTCCAGCCACCATCAGCGCCAGTGGCGAAGAGGCGACCATCCCAGATCAGCGAACCGTCATAAGTATTGTTGGCCCCCTTGACCAAAATCCGCTTGCCTTTGGCGATCATTTCGCGCGGGGTTTCCCAGCGGTTGGCGGGTTTGTCTTTGGGGGTGTAGAGCAGGGCACCGAAAGCGGCGCGCAAGGGGCCTTCGACGGCGGCCTGGTTTCCGACCCGGTCTTCCAGATCGAGCAAGATAATGTCTTTCGGGTGTGCTGCCAGCCAGTTGGCGATTTTTTGCAATTCGCCGGGGTAGCTGTCTGCTGCGGCGTAAATGGCGGAACAATCCTGATGGCACAGCTTGACCACATTGCCATCCCAGTGCAAATCGATATCAATATTGCGGATGCCGTTATCCATCAGCTTGTCCAGCGGCCAGCGCTGGTTGGCCCAGGTGGCACCGGAATCATTCCAGGCATTGTGTGCGCCCAGGTATTGCAGGCGGTTGAGTGGGGTATCGAGTTGCAATTGCATGGCCTGGTTCAGGGGCCAGGCGGAATCGGCCAGAGCCGGGATGGATAACAACGAGGTGGAGATTAAAAAACATGCGGCGCTGCTGAACAAGGTTTTAGTCACAAAGCTCTCCGTCAAAATGGCTGGGCAGGGATAAAAGTGGGCGTATCTTAAAGCAAAGGGCGGGGTGTGGCGAGCATAAAAGTAGAGGATCAGCTCAGGCCGCAATGCGAAAAGGTGCCAACCAGTTTCTCTCCGAATTTCCTGAAAGTTCGCTCGTGGTGCGTGTCAACCAGAAGGCCGGTTGGTATGGCAGCATGAGTTTGCAAGCTGTTGCGGTTGCGCGCCCGTTGACGCGCTGAGCGGGCGTTGCGTTCAGTTTTTGCTCAATTGCGCCAATGCGGCTTGCGCGGCATGCTGCACCCGCTGATTGTCCACGGTTTTTGCCAGATGGCTGATGATATCGGCGGTATTGCCGTCACCCAGTAAGGCCGCCATATGGATCAGATCGACCCGGTTCCAGACATCGGTATGGGTGATGGCGGTGATGGTTTGTGTCTCCACATCAAAATCATACTGTTCGGCCCATGCTTTGCCTTTTTCCAGTGGAATCAGGTTTAGCGAGATCGACAGGTCGGGTGGCGGGTGTTGAATATGGACATCCCGAAAGCGGCGAAAGAACAGGATGCTGCCCTCGCTCAGGGTGACACTTTGCTGAAACTGCAAACCGACTTTTTCACCGACTTCGCCAACCATATTGTCTGCGTCCAAGTCATAAATGTCGGTGCTATAGCCCGGCCCCCAATAGCCGGCGGTCAGCAGGCTGAAATTATGATTGTGCGCGATTTGATAGGCTTTCAGTTCGGCATCGAGCGAGGCATTGTTGGCATACACCTTGGGTGCAACCCAGATATTGGCGCGTACAAAAAAGCGTTTGCGGGCATTGCCGTCATTGCTGTTCGACCACAGCATCAACGAAGTATCGGTGTACAGGTTGCCTTGCTGAAATTGCGCCGGATGTTTGAGCGCCGCATTGATTTTGTCGCGCAGCAAATGCTTGTTTGCGGCCAGTGCCGCCAATTGGGGGGCGCTGGCGATCAGGCTGTCGGGATCATCGATATCGACCTGTTGGTTGATGAAATCGACATATTGTTCCAGGCTGATAGCCGCATCGGCGTCAAGCACTGTGGTGGGGGTGAGCACGATGGCCATGATGTTATCTCTGGTCGGAGGCGGCATTTACGGCAGGCGAACTGGCTTCCAAGGCTTGCAACTTGTTCCACGAACGCTGCGCTGCGTTGCGCACATGCGGGTGGGAATCGTTCAGGGCCTGCAGCAAGGCTTGGGTGCCCTTGGCGCGATCAAGGGTAAACAGGGTCTGGATTGCGGCCCAGCGCAGATAATGCAGGGCGTGGTTACTTAGTTGCTGCAAATTGTCGAGCGTGTCGTCATTTGGCCCAAGCCGCAGCGACATTTGCTGCAACAGGGTAATGGCAGTACGCATGCGGCTTGCCTGTAAATCGGCCGCAACGCTGAACATGGCTTGCAGGCTGCTTGCGTCGTAGACCCATACCACACTGGCCAATTGCTTGCGTACCAGGCGCAATACCAGCATCGGGCTGCGGATGTCAAACTGGCAAACATGGCGACCCGATTCAAGCAAAATACTGCTGCCGGCAGGCCACAATTGCATGGTCTGGCGCGTCAGGGCCAGGCTGGCGTCAAACTGGTCGCTTACCCTGTCGGGCGGAACCAGATGCACAGCCAGTGGCAAGGGCACCGGGCCAAGTATCTGCAAAAGCACATCGGAAGCAAAGTCAGACAGGGTAGCGACTGTTGCCACGGCGGGTTGCAACAAGTCCAGTGACAGCGAAAACTGCGCATCGTCTACCAGTGGCATTTGGCTATTGCTCAGAAGCCGTTCCGGAAACGCGGCTTCATCGGGCAGCGTTTGCAACATCCGGTCAAGCAAGCGTTTAATATCACCCGATACGGCCAAATGCTGTAGATCCGGCTGCAAGGCGACAAGGCCGAGCGCTGCAATATCGGCGGTTTTTTGTGTCGCTGCAAGGCAAAATGCTCGCAAGGCCGA
>JBDLSU010000335.1:0-2924 GCA_039799405.1 Pseudomonadota bacterium
CATCGGCGTAACCTTAGCAGAAATTTGCCAGCAGCGAAGGCGAATTTCACTTTTTCTGCAACCGTGCAATCGCCATGGCAAATCCCTGTTCCTTCCACAATCAGCAATCAAAAATCAGGCCTGGCAAATCGCTTCACAACAGAGCATATCATCGCCCTGGCACAACGATTCGTACAAGCGTACCAGATCACAATACACCCCATAGTCAAACCCCTGGCGGCTACCCTGACGCTCGTCCAGCAATAACTTGCGCAAGAACTGGTAAATTCCATTGGTCGGCATCACTTCATTAATCCTTTGCACCAGCGTCGGCATATCAGTCAGGCGCAAAAGCGGTGCCGCCGATACCGCATCATCAAAGGTGGGCACCTTGCCGTTAAAGCGTTTTTTGAAGCGCTGCCGGGTCAACTCATATTCCGCGCGCTGGCCGCCCTTTTTGTACAGATCAAGCAGCAGCATGCAACACTGGGGGAAATGTTCCTGATCTACCCATTGCTCCAAAATTGCAATGGCATGCTCATCTTTCCCCAGCGTGGCCCAAAAGCGCGCTTGCGCCAAAGGTGAAGTTTGCTCGATCAATTCCATCGCATCCGTTTGGCCGGTAGCATCACCGAATTCTTGTTCCGGCTCCGGGTTGACCCGCACCACTTCATATTCGATGGCATCGAATCCCTGCCTTGAATTGACCGCCGCAGCAGGCGCGGTTGCCGCCCGGCCCAGCGCATTTTTCTTGCCCGCCTTGGGCGGCATGGTGATTGAACGCTCCCAGTCAAACACCGTCACAGTTGACTCGCGCTTGAATTGCCACAGCAACAATAACAAAGCGGGCACCGCCCCCATACCCAGCAGCAAGAGCAAATCCGTGAACCAGCCATGGAAAATCGAAGCACTGGCAGAAGATGGCATCAGTTCCTGACCATTATTTATCTGTAACAAAGCCACACGTTGCGCCTGCTCACTTTCCAGACGCTGAATCTGCGCATCAATTTGCGCCACGCTCCAACTGGCCGTGGATTGATCCGCTGCTTTAGGGTTTGCCTGCGGTGTGGCTGCCAGAAAAAACACACTTGCCATTACACCGACTGAAATGATCTTTTTATAAGTTTTTTTCATGATATCACCCGTTTATTTTAGTTATTGAATCACCAAAGTCGCAACATTACTTCGCGTCACTCACTTCAAAATTCATAACTACAGAATAGTGATTTCAATACGGCAAATCCAACACAAGCGATGACATGAAATAACAGTCAATGACATGCACAACCAATAGTAAAAACCCGCTACATCAGACCAATAACGACGTTGGCGAGAATGGTTCAACCGGGAGTGCGCATCAACACGGCCTTAGCGGCTGACACGGGGCTGGGGCATGAGGGATGGGAGATGAGAGATGGGGGATGGGGGAGCCGGTTGGCAAGCTAGCCAACCGGGTAAAGGGTGCAAAGTGTCCTGATTGTCGGCGACAGCGGCAGCTCAGCGTAGCGTCAAATTCATCGACGGTGGCGGTACAAATTCCGCTTCCAGGCTGACGCCACGAACAATCCTGAAATGAAAAGCGCCAAAGCGCACTTCGCCCCGGCGTCGCTCAATCACGTTGGATAAACTGCCATCATCCGCGCAATCCCGCGCAATCTGATTGCGGCTGCGAAATAACTGGGTATTTACATGCGGCACATCCAGTCCCAGCATCCTGGCCAGTTCCTCCATACTCAACCAGCCCTGGCTGGCGACATCCATGCCGCGCTGCGCATCGGCATTACGCTGGCGTGCCAATAGCAACAAGCTGTAGTGATGGGTACGCTCACCCAGATTATGGGTTTTGCCATCAAGCTCAATCACCAACTGGATATGCTCTTCATTCTGGCTGACATCAAAAGCAAAGCGTACCGGCCTTGTGACTGGCGCAGTTTGCAAGCGCACGTCAGAGGTCACTTCAATTTCGTTGTAATGGCAAAACTTCCAGCTATGCGGCCCCGCCATCACGGTATCGCCATCCTGCAAAACGCGGTTACCCAATTCGTCTTCCGACATCCATTGCCCGGCACCCGACAAATACACGGTCGCCAGCGGGTTGGCTTCATCCGGCAAAAAATGAAAGCCATGCAGCGCCACCGCCATTGCCACATCATTTTGCTCCAAAGGCAACAACATCGGCCCGGGTGGATCGAGATTAACCACGCGCCACAATAAATTGCTGCCCAGAGCAAAACGCAGGGTCTGCCCCGTGGTCAAGGGCGTTTTGGTATTGGCCAGCAAACGCCGCCCATCCACCATGGTGCCATTGCGGCTATGATCGGTAATTTCCCAAATCTGACCGTTCCAGCGTATTGACGCATGAATTTGTGATGCATCGATATTGCTCAACACCGTATCAGCACGCGAAGGGTTACGCCCAAACATATGCAAACTACGGAGTATCAAAACCTTTTGGGATTGCTCTTCCTGTAAAACCGCCATTACTTGCTCCGCTTATTCTTTTAGTGCTTTCCAACCCGATACCGCTAACTGCTGAATGATATATCGATTTAATCGCAGGCTTGCCAATGCCCGTAAAATATTTCATAACCGCGAAACCCTGGCGGAAAACTGAATCCATCACAAGCAGCATGTCAATCGAAGCTGCACGGGCAGCATTCTATCAAAGCACGATGCGACATGCCTTACTTCATGACAAATCCATGTCAAACTTAAATGACGATTAATTTTCAGCGCCCCGAATCATACAAAATGCCAAACCCAAGCCCCCATACCGCGCTGTCATCTGATATCCTCAACCAATATCCTCAATTCATATCCTCAACCAACATCGCCGACACAGGCCAGACCATGATGCCCATCAGACCCACCAGCCCTCACCTTGCCACCATGTCCATTGCCCTGTGCAGCCTGTTGCTCGGTTGCGGCGGGGGTGGCGGTAGCGC
>JBDLSU010000336.1:0-2968 GCA_039799405.1 Pseudomonadota bacterium
TGGTGTACAGGCGCAGTTCAAAGGTGGTTTTGCCAACGGCTTGCTGACGCGAGAGTTTGAACAAATGCTCGAAGGCAGCATTCACATCCTTGATGCAAAACTGGTGGTCGATTTCAATGACTGCCATTGCCACCGGGGACGAATGGAAAATGGTGGAAAAACTGCGCTCGCTGTTGCGCAAGGCTTCTTCCGCGCGTTTGCGCTCCAGTTCGCTGGAAGCGCGTTCACTGAACACCTGCAGCAGCGATTTCACCAGATCCGGGTTGGACAAGGGCTGGCTGTGCATCACGCCCAGCACCCCGATGGCATTGCCAGCAGCATCGCGCAAAGGCGCACCGGCATAGCTTTGCATGCCGATTTCGGCCAGATTCAAGTCCCTTGGAAAGGCTTGCTGTACCTGGCTTGCTATCACGACCATCTGCCCTTGCAGTGCGACCTGGGCCGGGGTGTTTTGAATATCGATTTCGTAATCTTCGCCCAGTGCGCCGTCAACGTAATTGCCCATGGTGCGGATCAACTGGCTGTTGTCGGGCATGCGCAAGCCGATAAAGGCGCGGTCGGTACGCAGTGCCTGCGCCAGATCGGTCACCAATAACTGGAAAAAGGCTTCATTGCCGATGCCCTGGGTGCCTTGTGCCAGCCGCAGCAGCGCCCGGTCGGCTTCGATTTTTTGCTGCTCAAAGCGCAGTTTTTCGGTAATGTCGCGCATTACCGCCAACATATAATTTTCTTCACCGATGCCAAAGGCGGTGGCATTGATGATGCATTTGCGGATTTCGCCGGATTTGGTGCGCATTTCCCAGGCCAAATCCCGCACCGTGCGGTTGATCTTCAGCTCGGCAATCAATTTGCGCCGTTGCTCCGGATCGACCCACAAATTCAAATCGTAGGCATTTTTATTCAGTAGTTCGGCCGTGGTATAGCCAGTGGTGGTTTCAAAGGTGGGATTGGCTTCCAGAAATACGCCATCTTCCAGCCGGGTAATCGACACCGAGTCCGGGTGTACCTGGAAGGCTCCGGAGAACTTGGCTTCCGACAAGCGGCGTGCTTCTTCGGCCTGGATTTTTTCGGTAATGTCTTCCGCCATCGAGAGCAGCCGTTCTACCTTGCCGGTTTCATCGGCAATCTGGCTGTTATTCCACTGGCAAATGATGAGTTTGCCATCGGCACGCAGGTTTTTGTGGATTTCACTCTTGCTGTTCGACAGTTGCTGGAACACCATATCGGTATATTCCACCGATTCTTGCGGCAATAAAAAGCGCGCGTGCTGGTGCAGCGCCTGTTGCCGGGTATAGCCAAAGATGCGTTCGGCAGCGCTATTCCATTCAATCACCCGGTATTCCAGATCCCATTCAATGATCGCAATCGGGCTTTGTTCCACCAGGGCGCGAAAGCGCGCTTCGCGTTCGCGCAACTCGTGCTCCACCCGTTTGCGTTTGTCGATATCAAATTCAAGTTCGGTATTTTTTTGCGCCAGCTCGTCAAACAAATGGCGCAAGCTGATGCGGGTGGTTTCCATGCGCTGACTGAGCAGGCCGATTTCATCCAGCCGCGACCAGGTGAAGGGCGCGTCGAGCTTGCCCGCCGCCAGATTTTCTGCCCCCGCCGCCAGTCGCCGCAATGGCACCACCAGCCTTTGATCCAGTAACACCAGAATCAACAGCAGGGCCAGCACAATTTGCGCCACCAGCGCAATAAAATAGGCTTGCAGGCTTTCCAGAATAATTTTGCGCGGCCGGGTACTGGTCACTTCAATGAAGATGGTGCCAATCGGATTTTTTCGGTACACCACGGTTTGTTGGCGCGAGGCGCTATAACCATGACGCCGTTCGGCACGCTCCTTGGCCACAAATACGCCCAGCGAATTGTCGCGCACCTCAATGCGCACAATGTCTTCGTTGCGCATCATCGATTCCAGCAGCGCCTGGCCGCTTTCCTGATCCACATTCCAGAGCGACTCTTGCATGCCATTAGCCAGCACATTGGCATTTTGGTCGAGCAATTCCTGGGTGCGTTTTTGAATATCCTTGTCGTAGCGCTCAAACCAGGAAAAGCCCAGAATCAACATCGCAGGCACAAACAGACCCGTAACCACCGCCAGAATAATGGCGCGGCGCAGTGTCAGGATGTGCAGGTTCATGCCCCCTCCTGATTCAGGTTTGGGTACTTGAGCGATTATTTTCCATCCATTCGAGCAACTGTGGCGCTTTCATCGGTCGCCCGAATAAAAAGCCCTGTGCCTGAGGACAATGCAGGTCAGTGAGGATTTGTGCCTGGCGTTCATCTTCGACCCCTTCCGCGATAACGGTCAGGTCGAGGTTGCGACCGAGTGAAATAATCATCGAAGCGATGCTGCTGCCACGGGCCGAACCGGTAATTTCGGTGACAAAAGCGCGATCAATTTTGAGGCGGTCAATCGGCAGGCGTTGCAAATAACTGAGCGAAGAAAAGCCGGTGCCAAAATCGTCAATCGCAATATGCACCCCGGTTTGCTTGATTTCATTGAGCATGCTGATAAACATGTCGGGCTTGTCCATTGCCATCGATTCGGTAATTTCCAGCTCCACCGAAGTGGCCGGTGCGCCGGTTTCGGCCAGCGCGGTGCGCAGCATGTCAACAAAGCAGGGGTGGCGGAACTGCGCCTGCGATACATTGATCGACATGGTGAAATCCAGGAAGCCGAGCTGACGCAAGCGCATCAGTTCAAAGCAGGCGGTACGCAACACCCATTCGCCAAGCGCAATGATCAGGCCGGAATATTCGGCAATCGGAATAAAGCGGTCGGGCGAGATAAAGGCACCGTCTTCGGTTTGCCAGCGCAACAGCGCTTCCGCCCCCACGGCCTTGCGGGTTTTGAAATCGATCTGCGGCTGGTACACCACGAACAACTGGCCTTTTTCAAAACTGGTGCGCAGCGCATGCATCAGGCGTACCCGTTCGCGTATTTCCACCCCCATGCTTCGCGAGA
>JBDLSU010000337.1:0-4384 GCA_039799405.1 Pseudomonadota bacterium
CGCGCAAACGCATGTGTTGTATCAGGATGCGTATTTTGACGTGCAATACAACGATAGCGCGCTCGCCAATATGCAGCGTGAAATTGCCCAACTTGAAAGTCTGTGACGGGGGGGGCACCCCCGGCTTAATGGAAATGCTCGTTACCGCCCGGCGTGTCTTCGGGCATTTCTGCATGCACCAATTCGCCTGCCGGATCGGCAAACAACGGCGAGCCGCAGTCATCACAGTATTCTGAATTAAAGCGTTCGTTGTGCCGTTTGATCTGTTGAATCTGTTCCTTTTGTAGCAGACTCAAAATTTCATTGACCGGGGTTTTATGTTCCCCGTTGCCCGGCGACAGTACTTCAGCCAGGGTGCCATCTTCATCTTCCGGCCCATACAAAGGCCAGACCACGCCATAAATCACATCGTCCTGATCACGCAGGGTAAAGCTGATGCGATATTCCTCCACCTGGTTGCCAGCACTCTCTTCACCAAACGGCGCAACCACGGCGCGTAATTCTTCCGGTGGCAGCGATAGCGCCTGGGTCAAATAATGTACTGCTGCGCGAATGGTGACCGGACGCACCAGTTTGTCGGCTTCGCGGCAAGCCACAAAATACGCTTCCGGTAACAGTAATTCAATGCCGCAACCGGGTAACAGACGCGTCAGCGGCGACAGGCCAGCAGTACGCCACTGTGCCAGCGCCTGCGCCCGTTCGTTGACATGGTTGGCCTGGCTGGCAGGCATTTGCCAGCGAAACAGCGCACTATTGGCGGGGGCGACGACCACGAACAGCAGATAGCGGGTATCGGCCAAAAACGGCGCAGTTTCTTCACTTTTGTTGGGGGCGCGCAATTGGCTGCCCTTGATGGCCGCCGCTGCCATGCGTTGGGTTATGGCCCAGGTATCGCAATGGCTGCGTGGCAGTTGATCGACCGAAAACAGGGTCGGCATCAAAGCCATTTTTGTGCCGTCAGCCAGCAGGGCGCTTAAATTACCGTGGAGCGCTTGCACAATATCGGGCGCAATCGGGCCGGAGGCAATCGAAAACCGGGTCCAGACCAATACGGGTGCAGCAACCAGCAGCGCTTTGTAGGCTTGCTTCTGGCCTTGTTCATCCAGCTCCAGCGTACAGGATTCGCTGCACGCTTCCACCGCCTCCATCAGGGCGTCGTAACTGTTTAAATCGTTGACGAACAAATCGTTCAAAGCCTGATCGATATGATCCTGATGCCCACCCTTCAGGGTTTTGCCTAATTGTTGATCCAGGCCACGTTCCCACAGGCGTTCTTCCACCCGGCTGGCGGCCTGGGTCAGGGCCTGGGCGTAACTGATCAGGCGCTGCGAATCAGCGGATAGTTTTTGGGGGTGTTCTTTTTTTGGACGACGCATGAAAATAGCTGGCTCGGTTGCAAGTTGAGTGGGGGCCAAGAGGGCCGTCTTCCGGGTATTGTAGTGGATTCGGAGCCAATCTACGAAAATGCGGCAATTTGGCCCGGGCAGCGTTGGAAAAATGTTGTCAATTGGGCGTAACCGTCAAGAACCGTTCGCTCATTTTTTTTCACCCGCACCATCCCTGGGCTGGTCTTTCAGGAATTGTTCGCGAAACTTTGCTGCCAGCTCGGCCTTGGACAAGGATTGGCCCGCCAGGCGTTGGCGCAGCCCGGCGAGTTCACCATTTTGCATGGCATTGAAGGTGGATTTGGCTTCTTTCATGGTGTCCTGGCAATGTTGTAATGCCTGGTTGGGGTTGCGCCCGTTTAGCCCTTCACCCGCCGCTGCCTTGGTCATGAACAGGCCAATATACGCGTGTTGCTCCAGCGTGATTTTGTCCAGCTTTTCGGTCGGCCAACCGAGTTGGGAACCGATGCTGGCAGCGATGGGCGCGCTACCGGCATTGGTATCATCAAGCAATAGCTTTTGGGCGATACCTTCACACACCTGGCGGCGGCTACCATTATCACGCAGGTTTTCGGCCTGACAATAATCGAGCAGGATTTTATACGAAGGTGCGGTGCGCAAGCGAAATACACCATTATTCAAAGTGCCCAATTCCAGTTGCACCAGACCATCTTGCTGTGCCAATTTAAAACTCTCACGTAATTGCGGCAAGCCGACCAGCCGCTGGTTGAAAAACCGGACCTGGGTCAGGTGGAGCAGGGCTGCGTCCAGATCACTGCTCTTGATATCGCTTTGCTGGGCCGCATACAACCAGGCGAATCCATTTTCAGGATCGCGCAAGGCCCATTGGCTGGCCGAAATCTGCTGGCAAAAGCCTTCCGAACTTTTAAGCCGTTGCGCTGCGTAATCCAATGAGTTGCAAACCTGCAAGGCTGTGGCATACAGTTGCGGATCACGCGAGCCGATCGCCATTTTGGCTATTTCATTAAAATTTTTCGTGCGCTCTGCCGTGGTGGCCGCTTCCATTTGTTGCAGACAGCCCGGGTTGCTGCTGCAGTTGGGGTATTTGTCTTTAAATTGCTGTGGAATTTTGCGGGTATTGATTTCTGCCTGCATCAGCAAGGCCGCCGCGCGTTGTAATAAATCGGGGCTGCTTAGTGCCTGTTCAACCAGACCGGATGCGATAGCGCTGGCTTTGGCCTGGCTGGTTTGCAGTTGCTGCTGCAGGTCACCCTTGAGTGGGGCAATTGCGTCCTGACACAAAGTATCAGCAAACGCTTCTGTCGATTTGGCGCTGGCTGCCTGGCTGGCTGGCCCTGCCAGACGGGCTGGATTGGCTGCAGTGGGTAGGCTGGCGGGCGCTATCGGTGCGGCAGCAGGGGCATCAGGTACGCTGTTGTCCGTACTGCTGAAAAAATACCGGACTGACAGCAGCAGCACGATCAAAGCAATGATCAAGCCAATGCTACGCGCTGGATTGCTACGAAAGGCAATTGCTGATTTCATAGGAATAATCTGATCGGAGAAGGCTGCAGCATAGCATTACTTGACCTTGCTGCGCGTCTGCTTTAAATAAAAGCCTTGGGGAGAAAAGCGTTGTGTTTGCCTGCAATCACTGCTACACTTGTAGCATGCTACTTGTGTAGCAAGCTGTGATCAACCCCAGGCGCTGCCTGAGGGATAAAACGGTCTGATCAATTGAATGGGAAAATACATGGGAAATTGGATGAGGCGATGCCTGGCCAGGATGCTGGTCGCGCTTGCTGCAATGGTGGCCACCGGCCTGTCGAATCAGGTTGTAGCGCAAGAAAATGGCGAGTTGGTTGACGTGAAAAATGGTCAATTACACGTACTGAAAATGGGGCAAGGCCCACAAGTGGTGATTTTTGAATCCGGATTTATGAGCGATCTGCGGGTATGGCAAAAAGTGGCCCCTGCCATTGCAAAAAATGCCCAGGTGGTTTTGTATTCGCGCGCCGGGGTGGGGCAATCACCACCGCGCAAGCAAGCCTTAAACCTGAGCCAGCACGTCGAAGAACTGAAACAATTGATCGATACCCTGAAAGTGACCAGGCCGGTGATTCTGGTCGGGCATTCCTACGGTGGTTGGGTAGTGCGCCAATTTGCCGCAGGGTTTCCGCAACAAGTTGCGGCGCTGGTGCTGGTGGATCCGGCCAATGAAACACTGGAACTCGAATTGAAAAAAATCGATGCGCAAAAAGTGGCGCAAGACCAGCAACGGCTGGCAAGCATGGCACCACCCCAAGCCAAAGCCGGGCTGGCGCTGGTGCAAGCCATTTTTGATCAGGCCCGCCTGCCAGATAGCGCTAACTTGCCCGATGTGCCGACCGTATTGTTGACATCGATTCAGCCCGCGCGCAAGCAACCCTTTTTTCAGGAAACCGCACCAGCACTGCAGGTGAAGCGCCAGTTGCATGCCGGCTTGCTACAAAACTTGTCCAATGCCAGCCATATCGTCACCGATGGCAGTGGTCACCATATCCAGCAGGATGAACCGCATCTGGTAGTGGCAGCGATTGAGCAGATTTTGCAAGGCATGGCATTTCGCGCAGCGAAACTGGCCCGGCAACAAGCACGCCAAAAATCCTTGCAGGAAGTGCAGCAAGCCATGGGTAAAGCCAGTGCGCTAATGCAGGCCAATCAAGCGGTGGAAGCGACCAATGCCGTATATTCGGCATTAAAAGTATCCATGCTGGGTGAGGCCGACATCAATCAAATCGGCTTTGATTTGTTGACCCAGACCAAACAAGCAGGGCTGGCAGAATTGGTATTGCGTTTTAATGTGGCACAATTTCCCGAATCGGACAATGCACTCGATAGCCATGGCGAAGCGCTGCTCGAATTGAAGCGGCCACAGGAGGCCAAAACACAGTTTCTGAAGGCGCTGGAATTGGCACGCAGCCAGGGGCGGCGTAGCCCGAAAGTGATGCGGGCTTACGAAGACAATGTGGAAAAAGCCGCGCAGGCGATTGCACTGC
>JBDLSU010000338.1:0-9077 GCA_039799405.1 Pseudomonadota bacterium
AGTTGCTCGATATAATCGGCGGCTTCATTCATCATGCGTTGGTAAAACATGATTTGCGACAGGGTTTTGAGATTTTGATCAATGGTCTGACTGACCCGGTTGTTAATTGAACGGGCATAGATGGCAATTACCACCAGGCCGCTGACAGGCATCAGCCAGGACGACCATGGCAATTTGCTGCCGGAGAGCCAATTTGCCAGTAAGGCCATGGCAATCACGCAAAACAGCACCGCCAGTTTTGCCCCCGGGCCAGGCAGTGGCAAGCCAGGGTCGCGCCGGTAAAACCAACCCAGCGGGCCAAAACGTGGCCATTCCATATAGGCAGAGCCGAGGGGATTGGGAATGATCCAGAACAGGCGCAGCAATTGCGTCATGAAAACCCAGATCAAAAATGGCTTGGCGTAGCCGACAGAGAGTTTGACATAGGCACCAGCATGAAAAAAATACAGCCCCAGCAAGAGCGCGAAAAAACCGGCTTCAAACAATTGCAGATCGATAATATCCCTTGCAACAGCCACCCGGCGAAATTGCCACATGATCGAAATGCAGGTAATTTCGATGCCGATTAATGTCACCAGCCGCCAGTGATTGAGTGGCACCGGTTCCAGCGTGGACGGCATGGTCAAAATAAAAATGCAAATAACCACACCCCAACAGGCAAAACGGCTGCCCATATCAGCGGCCAGCAGGGGAGATTTGAGCGGTTGATCCATATTCCTGAATCCTTCAAAAAAGTTCAATGTATTGCGCCGCTCAAAAAACTGAATCGCCCATCAGGTTGCATAAATGCATGGCGATCAGGCATGCGTGCCCGGCGCTTATTTGGCAGGTGGCGGAGGCAGTGGGGTATCCTGGCTGGCTTCATTGATCTGATTGACCGTTAAATATTGGTCAACAGGCAGGCAAGCCACTGCGGGTAACAAAACGAAATCAAACATATAACACCTTCTTGAGTAAGTTGAGGAGTCATCATTATATTCGCCCGCATCACTGCAAGATAGTGCCATGCCGCACCACTTAAGCAATCATTTTTATCTTTATGTGCATTTCCCATTCATTAAATTGTTATGTTTACTATTCATTCCCGGCCTTGGCTTGCAACCGCCACAGGACATTCAGCAATTTTCGCTGGTCTTTGGGCGCAAGCTGGCGAAAGCCGTCGAGTAATGCCCGTTCATTTTCCGGGCAGGGTATGGCCGCAGTACTGACGGGCTGCATGGCCGCCATCAGTCGGCTGGCACCGTCAGCGGCATCGATCACGCTGGCCGGGGGCAACGGTTGGCTGCTGCGCCCGGTAATCAAATACGCGACATCGACCCCGGCTTGCATCAGCGCCGACAGAAACTTGAAACTGGGCGGCGTGTCGCCCAATTCATACGCAACCACCATGCGGCGCGATACATGCGTGATATTGGCGATATCGTCATAAGTCCAACCCAGGTGATGACGAATTTCGGCCAGGCGCAGTGAAAATTCCCGGTGATCCATATTAACTTTCTTTAACCACGAGCCATCAGAAGGTAACAAAAAATTCCTTGACATACAGTGCGAGATATCGCACTATTTAATAATAAAACAGCGTTGAGGCAACATGTCGATGAATTAACTTACTATCCTAACCGAACTTGAATTGGCTTTCCAGTTTCATTTAATAAAATTTTTCATGATTATTTTCTGTTTGTTTTTAGGGTAAGTAAAAATTTTTTATTCTAATTCATAAGGAAATTTCATTGATCGTAAATTGCAACTGTTATTACAAATTTTGATTGAAAAGAGGCATTTCATGATGACGCAGTATTCCTCGCCAACACGGCTTGAAACAAATCCGCAGCATATCAGTCTGGCTGCATTTATGGCGCAACAAAATCCACATTCTTGCTTATTGGTCACAGTCGATTCAGTCAGTGGCGAGTGGCAAGAAGTGCAAGCCATGAGCCTGACGCACATGCTGACCAAGTATGCCCGGATGCAGCAGGCAAGTGGCCTGTGGCAACAACTGGGGCCACACCATGTGCGCCGCAGTGGGCTGGAGGCCGGGCCAGTCAACGACCGCATGCTGGCACTGGAAGATTTAATGAGTGTCCATAAAACCCTGTTGCAAGACATGTTGAAGGCAGCCAATGAAATTGATGATTTGTTTCAATCTCTGGCCGCGCCACGTGTCCATGCAGACTCCGGGCATAGCCAATCCTGAAGCGTAATTAAATCGCCACATCTGTTACCTTGTACTGAAGACAAATCCGCAGTTTTGCTTGCCGCTCCCGGCTGTGCTTGATAAGCTCGGCTCCTGCTGTGGTGCTGCGTTTTATGCAATTGCCGCAATCAGCCGCCCGCAGCTTGCCGCTATCTTTTACCGGACGTAGCGATTTTCGAATTCACCAAGGAGTGATGCATGAAATTTCTCAAACAAATCACCGCGTTTTGTGTGGCCCTGGCTTGTGCCCAGGCCCAGGCGGGAAAACTGGAAGCGCATAAATGGGGCGATTTTTCGACCTATTCCCTGGCTTTGTCCTGGCAAGCCGGATTTTGCAAAAAAATGTCGGAAGGTGGCAAGCTGCCTGCGGAATGCAATAATCCGCCCCCCGCCAACAAGGCCGACTACCTGACCATCCACGGCCTCTGGCCCAGCTTGCCTGCTTCGCTGGAAGCCAAAATGCAGGGCAAAGATGCGGCCGACAAAATGAAAACCTGGTTTCGCTACGGCTGCTCGGCCCGTCCGCTGACCTTTCCCTCATTTGGCCCGGACAAAAAATGCGCCGCGCCAGCGATGAACTTTTCTCCGGCTTTCCGCGCCGAACTGGTCAAAGCCATGCCCGGTGCCACCGACACGACTTGCCTGGATCGTTATGAATACGCCAAGCATGGCGTGTGCTTTGAATTTAATCAGGAAGATTATTTCGGTACCATGCTGCGCTTTGATACCCAGGTCAAGGGCGGCAAGTTTGGTCGTTTCCTGGCCGACAATTATGGCAAAAGCGTGAGTCGTGAGGCGCTGACCGAAGCCTTTGCGGCCGATTTTGGGCAAGAAAGTTTGCAAGGATTGAGCTTGTCATGCAGCCAGGGTGTGAAAGGCAGCGCTTTGGCCGAATTGCAACTGGTGATCAAGAGCGATATGGTGAATGAACCCTTGTCGGCCAAATCGTTTGGCAGTAACGAGGGACGCAGTGGTAACTGCGTCGGCTCGATTTTGATTGGCAACTGGGGCGGTTAGTTGGGGGGCTAAGTTGATGCGCTTAATTGGCGCTGGCAGGCTGGGCTGCCGGGTTGGGCTGGGCAAATTCGTCATACACCCAGTCCTGCCCGTTATTGCTGACCCCGGCTGGCACCGGGCGCGTTTGCTCGGGTTTGCCCGCCAGCGCGGCGCGCATGTAATCGATCCAGATTGGCAGCGACAAGGTGGCACCAAATTCGCGGCCACCGAGAGATTTTGGCTCGTCATAGCCGATCCACGCCACCCCGACCGTGTTGCCGCTATAGCCCGCAAACCAGCCGTCTACCGCTTCGCTGGTGGTGCCGGTTTTTCCGGCCAGATCGCGCCGCTGCAATTTTTGTGAGGCTTGTGCGCCAGTGCCACTGCGCACCACTTCGCGCAGCATCTGGTCGATCAGGAAGGCGTTGCGGGCATCGAGTACCCGTTCGTTTTCTTGCGCGCCGGGTTGGGCTTCAAACCAGACTTTGCCGCGCTGATCCACCACCTTTTGAATCAAATACGGTTTGATGGCATGGCCGCCATTGGCAAACACCGCATACGCGCCAGCCATTTGCAGGGGCGTGACCGAGCCAGTGCCAAGCGCCAGCGTCAGGTTTTCCGGTTGCTTGGCCAGATCAAAGCCAAAGCGCGGTAAAAATTCGCGGCCGTATTGCATGCCGATGCTTTGCAACACCCGCACTGCCACCACGTTTTTGGATTTGGCCAGGCCGGTGCGCAGGCTGACCGCGCCATCGTAGACGTTATCATCGTTTTGCGGCGACCAGGTATTGCTGCCATTGGCAATGCTGAGTGGCGTGTCGTCGATCTGGCTACCGGGGCCAATGCCTTTTTCGATGGCGGCCGAATAGATGAACGGTTTCATGGTGGAACCGGGTTGACGCCAGGCTTGCGTTACATGATTGAGTTTGCTCAGTTCGTAATCAAAACCACCGACCAGGGCGCGATAGGCCCCGGTTTTGGCATCCAGCACCACAAATGCGGCCGACACTTCGGGCAACTGGCTGATTTGCCACTGGCCTTTTCTATCTTTGAGCAGGCGAATGATGGCTCCGGGCTTGAGTTTTTTGTTATTGATCCAACTGCTGGCAAAGCGCAAGCCTTCACCGGAAATCTCGACTTCTTGCCCCAGCAGCGCTACCCGCACTTTTTTCGGTGCGACCGCCAGCACCACTGCCGCTGGCAGGTTTTCGATATACGGCCGCGCATTGATGGCGGCCTGGTGGCTCTGGTCGGCTTCCAGCACGGCTTCCGGGCCACGATAGCCGTGGCGCTGATCGTAGGCCAGTACATTGCGCTGCACCGATTCCCAGGCGACATCCTGCTCGGCCTTGTTGATGGTGGTGATGACGCTGATGCCTCTGGTGTAAGCCTCTTCCTTGAATTGCTCAACCATGGCAATGCGCGCCATTTCCGCCACATATTGGGCATGGCTGGTGACGCTTTTGGCCGGGCGTAATTGCAAAGGCTCGCCTTTCGCAGCCTGGTATTGAGCCGCCGTGATGTAGCCTACGTCCTGCATGCGTTTTAACACCACCTGGGCGCGGTGTTTGGCATAGTCCGGATCGACCACCGGGTTGCGCAGCGAGGGTGATTTGGGCAAGCCAGCCAGCAGGGCCGATTGCGCCACGCTCAATTCGGCCAGCGGTTTGCCAAAATAGATGTTGGCGGCGCTGCCGAAGCCATAGGCGCGCTGGCCCAGGTAGATCTGGTTCATATACAGTTCCAGAATCTGGTCTTTCGAGAGTTCGGATTCGATTTTATACGCCAACATTACTTCATACAGCTTGCGCAGCTTGAGTTTTTCCTTGGTCAGGAAAAAGTCGCGCGCCACTTGCATGGTGATGGTGGAGCCGCCCTGACTCAGGTGGCCGCTGGTGATGACGGAAAAAACGGCACGCATCACGCCGATCATGTCAATGCCGGGATGCTGATAAAAGCGCGCATCTTCAATCGCCAGAATGGCTTGCTTCATTTGATCGGGCATGGCCTTGATCGGGATGAATTCGCGCCGTTCCTGACCAAATTCACCAATCAGGACCTGATCGGCACTGTAGATGCGCAGCGGGATTTTGGGTTTGTAGTCGCGCAGTTCATCCAGCGCAGGTAAATTCGGGGTGATGATGACAAAGCAAAAGCCGAGCATCAGGGCGGCGCACAGGACCAGGGTGAAGGCCAGGCCGACACCCCATAAAATGATTTTTCGCATGGAAACCGGGAGCAAAAACGAAGGGAATTACCAATTCAGCGCTTGTACCTTGTGGGCGCTGCCCAAGCCGAGATCGGGCGCGTCGCGGTTAGCCATGATGGTGGTGTACAGGGTGCGATATTTTTCATCGCGAATATCGGTTTTCGGGCCAGCGATAGAGTCATAGGACGTTGCCAACACTTCTTCCGGCTTGCTGCCGAACAGGGTTTGTTCGTGCGCATTGTCGGGGCAGCGGCCAGCGCGATCCCAGAACATCAGGGTGCCATCGATCAGAAACAGTCGATTTTTTATTTGATGGCATGGGCTTTCCTTGGCCATCGTAATAAAGGCGGCAACGGACATGGCGGGTTTTCCTTTCTGGCTACTACTGCACGACACAACCGGAAATAACCCGATCACGAGAGAGAAACTAATGATGACAAGGCGTTTCATGCTGGCTCCAATCAGTGCGACTCGAAGGTCAGAGCATATCAGCTTTTGCCAAATTCCACCGTTTCTTCCCAGCTTGGTGGTTCGCAACCAACCCGGCCCACATTCACACTGGCGGCCGACATCGCATGTTTCAGGGCGCTGCGTAAAAAATCCTGATTCAATTCTTGCAGGCTTTCGACACTGTCAAGGTGGCCACAGCGGTGCAGGTAAGCCAGCAGCGCAGCGTGGAAGCAATCACCCGCACCCACGGTATCGACCACTTTGACTGCTTTGGCAGGCTGATAATCCATGGCATGGGTGCGTGTCATCAGGGTCGCGGCTTGCGCGCCACGGGTGATGGCAATCAGTTCGATGTGGGAATCGTTGAACAGATAGGTAGAAAGCTCGGGCACGGTTTTTTTGCCCAGACCCAGCACTTCCAGATCGTCCAGGCTGACCTTGATGATATGGGCGTGGCGCAAAGCGCGTTTCACGCCTTCAATGTAGGCTTCGCGATGTTTGACTGCACCGGGGCGCAAATTGGCATCGACCGAAACCAGGGCACCACGGTTGGTGGCGGCGCGCATGGTGGTCAGGATCTTTTGCAGGTCTTCCGGCACCAGCGCCAGGCCACCGGTGTGCAACAGGCGCAATTGATCGGGAAAAGACGCAACCAGCAGTTCGGCACTGATATCGCGGTCGGCTACATCCTGGCGGTAAAAGGTATAGTGGGGTACGCCTTCGGCATTGTTATGCACGATTGCCATCGAAGTGGCGCAGGCGCTTTTGATCGATGTGCCAAACAGCACACCCGCTGTTTGCAAGCGCTGGGCAAACAAATGCCCGAAATGATCTTCAGAGAGGCGATTGAGGTAGGTGGTAAGCACCCCCTGGCGTGCCAGACCCAGCGTCAGATTGCAGACAGAACCACCCAGGCAGGCTTGATATTGCCCATTCGGGAGTTCAATCATGTCCACCAGGGCTTCACCAATAGTCGCAATTGTCGAACGTTTTGCCGCCATAATAATTCCTTACTGATTGCACTATGCAAAAATCGGATTAGGTTGCTTCATCTCTGGGGTCACGCGCCATTAGCCGCATGACCATTTGCTGTACCGCATCGCCATCAAACAAAACGCCTGCTACGGCATTGGTGAGTGGCATGTCGATTTTTAATTCTGCTGCCAGTTGCCGCACCGCCCGCGCGCAGGGTACGCCTTCGGCCACATGGCCCAGTTCACTGACAATCTGCGCCAGTGGTTTGCCCGCCGCCAGGCCCAGACCAACCCGCCGGTTACGCGACAGATCACCAGTACAGGTCAAAATCAGGTCGCCAATTCCGGTCAAGCCCATAAAAGTTTCACTTTGGCCGCCAAGCCGGGTACCAAGGCGGCGGATTTCGGCCAGACCCCGGGTCATCAGCGCGGCCCGCGCATTCAAACCCAGACCGAGGCCGTCGGCAACGCCGGTGGCAATGGCCAGAATATTTTTCACCGCCCCACCCACCTCCACCCCGATCAGGTCGGTGCTACGGTAAATGCGCATTGAACCGGCATGGCAACTGGCCACCACCTGGTCGCACAGCGCTTTCGATTCCGAGGCAATCGTCAGCGCACATGGCAAACCCTGAGCCACTTCCTGTGCAAACGAGGGGCCGGACAATACGCCAACCGGCAAGTCCGGGCCTAACAGTTCACGTACAATCTGGTGCGGCAGCTTTTGCGTTCCGGCTTCAAAGCCCTTGCATAACCAGATCAAATTATCAATTTGGCGGTGTTGCATTTGCGTCACCAGCGGGCGCAAACCCGCGACCGGGCTGGCCGCAATCAACAGGCCGGGGGCACCAGCACTGCCGCGCGCATGGGCCAGCGCGGCATCAAAATCATCTGTTACTTGCAAACCGGGAGGAAACGTATGGCCTGGCAAATAGGCGCGATTTTCACGCGCTTGCGCCATTTCCTGCACCGCGCTGGCCTTGCGTGCCCATAGCAGCACCGAATGACGCTGGGCGAGACTGATCGCAACCGCGCTACCCCAAGCACCCGCACCAAGTAGGGTCAGGTTCATCGCATTCACATTGATTCCGGCATATTGAGTTGATAAGTTGATCTGATGGTTTGCCAGCCGTCTTACCTGGTTTGCTAATTATGTCCGAGTTGGGCATATCATTCAAGCATTCGCGTCAGATACCCCAAATTTCGTTAACCTTGACAAAGCCACTCAAACCGTCACGATGCTTGACTTTGAGCCAGCCGGAGGCCGGTGGTTCGGCCAATTCCAGCAATACACCCTTGTCGGCACTGAATACGATAAACGCGGCATCGTCGGCACTGGCGCGGATTTTGGCACTCGCCACCTGAACCAGCACAGTGCGTTTATTGCTCAGGGTTTTCGATTCGAGCCAGGCCAAACCGCCGCTGGCATCGCGTACTTTGCTCCATTCGCCATAGGTCAGCACGATTTCAACCGGCATGCCACGTGGCGCAATAAAGACTTTTTTACCCTTCATCGAAGGGGCATCAAACATGACGGCGGGAGAATTGGCGACCGACTTGAATTCCAGTGCGTGGGCCAGACCAGCCGAGCCCAGCACAGCAAGCCAGCAACCAAGCACAGCAAAACGGCGAATTGAGGACATGGTGTCAGACAACAATGGAACAAAGGGAGGGAGGCACCGCCAGAGCAGCAACGGTGCCGTGGATTTTTTTAGTGCGCAGCCGCGCCATTCTTGGCTTGCTCGGCCAGCGCTTGCTGACGTTGCTGGTAGAACGCTTCAAAATTGATTTCGGCCAGATGGATCGGTGGGAAACCGGCGCGGGTGATGACGTCGGCGATATTGGCGCGCAGGTAAGGATACAAAATGGTTGGGCAACCGATGCCCAGCATGGGATCCATTTGTTCTTCAGGAATATTGCGGGCTTCAAAAATACCGGCTTGCTTGCCTTCAACCAGGAACGCCACTTTGTCCTTGATTTTTGCGGTCACGGTGATGGTGACAGTAGTTTCATAAATGCCATCGGCCAATTTTTCGCCGCCAACATCAAGCGATACTTCAATCGCCGGGCCTTCTTGCTCCAGGAAGATTGCAGGCGAATTAGGTTGCTCCAACGACATGTCTTTCAAATAGACGCGTTGAATCTGGAATACGGGTTGTTGGTTTTCGTCAGCCATGGAACACTTTCATTGAGATTAAAAATAAAACGGCAAATGTACACAAATCTGCGACATTGCTATTTTGGTTTAGCGTTA
>JBDLSU010000339.1:0-3976 GCA_039799405.1 Pseudomonadota bacterium
CTCAATGTGCTGCGCATTACGGTCAGCGTCAGCTATCGCAATGGCACCGAAACGCTGGTGCTGGATGGCTACCGCACCCGCTATGCACCGAATGCGGTGCCATGAGGAGGCCCATGCGCGCATTGCAAACGGCAAACCGGGCTGGCTTTACCCTGGTCGAATTGATTATTGTGATGGTGATTACCGGCATCATCGCCGGTATGGTGGCGCTGTTTATCCGGGTGCCGATCCAGTCTTATGTCGATAATGTGGCGCGCGCCGAACTGTCGGATGTGGCCGATACCGCCTTGCACCGCCTGAGCCGGGAACTGCGGCTGGCCCTGCCCAATAGTGTGCGGGTATCTGGTGATGGCCGATATATCGAATTTTTGCTCACCAAGACCGGTGGCCGTTATCTGGCAGAAGAAGATGAATTAAGCGTTGGCAATGTGCTCAGTTTCAGCGGTACCAGCAGCAATCCCCTGTTGTTTGATGTGGTCGGTAATATGCCCACCGGACGGCAGGCGATTTTGCCGGGCGACTCGATTGTTGTCTACAACCTGGGGCCGGGCTTTGATCCGGTCGATGCCTACAACTGCACGGGCACTGCCCCCAACCGGGTTTGCAACCGGGCCACCGTGGCCAGTCTGGCTGGCAATACCATCACCTTGCTCGATAACCCCTTCCAGAATCAGTCTTCCACCCCGGATGGCGCTTCCTTTCCTTCACCGGGTAGCCGCTTTCAGGTAGTCAGTTCGGCCGTTACCTATTATTGCAATGCCAGCGGTAATGGACAGTTGATGCGCTATGCCGGCTATCCGATTCAGGCCAGCCAACCGGTCAGCGCGATAGCGGCACCGCTGGCGACGGCACCGTCCCAAGCCCGGGTGGCAGACCGGGTACAAGCTTGCAGTTTTACTTTTACCAGCCTGGCCAATGTTCAGCGCGGGCTGGTCAGTTTGTTGATGACGCTGGGGGCCGGTAATGAAACGCTGACCCTGCAACAGCAAGTGCATGTGGATAATGCGCCATGAACAAGCGCACCGCATCCACCATGGCGTCAGCCAGTAGCCGTGGCTTTAGCCTGGTAACTGCCATCTTCCTGCTGGTGGTGCTGGCCTTGTTGTCGGCCGCGATTGTCAGTGTGGTTGGCACCCATCAGGCCAGTTCCAGCCTGGATGTGCAGGGCGCCCGCGCATTTCAGGCGGCGCGCGCAGGCATTGAATGGGGGTTGTACCGTCAATTGCAGCCCAGTGCGGCAACCACCTGTTTCACCACCACCAGTTTTGCCTTGCCCGCAAGTAGCAGTTTGTCCGGGTTTACGGTGACGGTATCGTGTACCCTGAGTATCGGGCCGGGCACCTTGAAGCGCTGGCAATTGACCTCGGTTGCCTGTAACCAGCCTTTGGTCAGTACCTGCCCCAATCCCAGTAATAATCCCGATTATGTGCAGCGCCTGGTACAAGTCGAGTTTTAGCAGGAGTTTGTATGAGATTCAAAAATTGGAGCGCCTGGCCCCTGTTGCTGTCGCTGGCCTTGTTTTTGGCCGGGCCAGTACGTGCCGTTACCTATGCCAACACCCCGACCACCTTCAACTGGATCGATCCCAGTACCCATACCAAAATCGGGCATAACACCAGTCCTTACAAATTTAAAGCCTCGACTGGCTGCGCGACCACGCCGCCGATTCTGGATGATACCCTGAGCGATCCGGTGCCAATCGGGTTTACGTTCAACTACGCAGGCAAAGCGTTCACCGATTTGCGCATCATGACCAACGGGCGCTTGCAATTTAACAATAACACTACCTGTGGCTTTGGTAGTCCGGTGCAAACCTTGCCTTACCCGAATAACACGCTCAACTACACCATGCGTATTTACGGCAATGACCTGGATCCGACCAATAAAGTCGATTCGCCCAGCTACAACACCCCTTGCCTCAGCATTGCCACCTGCTTTATCAGTATCGCCACCATTGGCAGCGCACCCAATCGCAGCTTTGTCGTCACCTGGAATAATGTGCCGGAATGGACTACCGGCAGCAATCCACAAGGTGCTTATAATCTGCAATTGATTTTGCAGGAAAATGGCGAATTCATCTACCAGTACGGCACCTTTACCGCTGGCCCATCGGCTGCCAAAGGCCAGGTCGGCTGGCAAGTGGACAGTACCGATTACGATACCCCGCAAATCGGCTTTCCGACCGCCAATACCGCGCTCAAATTCTTCATTCCCAGCCCGGTTGCAGAATACCGGATGGAGCAAGCCAGTTGGACCAGTGCCGCCGGGCAGGTGATCGATACCAGTGGCAATAACCGCAACGCCACACGGCTGGGGGGGGCGCAAACCATTGCCAGTGGCCGGGTTTGTCGCGCGGCTGATATTCCTTCCAATGCCAATACCGGCCAGATTGATGCGATTGATACCGGGATCAGTATTCCGGCCAACGTCGGCAATGCGGGCACCATTACCTTCTGGTATCGTGCCAATTCGTCCTGGACTGCGGCCAGTGCCAAAGATGCGCAATTGCTGGATGCCTCGGTGGTCAATGACCAATGGTTTTTCCTGATGCGCCTGAGCAGCGGGGCCTTGCGTTTTGTGGTGGTCGATAGCAGTGGCAACATCCGTAGCGCGCAAACCGGGGTTAACACGGTGGCGGCCAATACCTGGAAGCATATTGCAGTGAGCTGGAATTTCAATTTGCTGGCAGCCACCAATAGCGATCATTTACGGGTTTATCTCGATGGTGTGCTCTTGCGGGAATCAAGCTTCACCACCACCAGCGTGTTGTCAAGCCAGATCGGCACGCTGAATATCGGCGATAACCGCAGTGGTTTTGTCGGCTCCAGTGGTACCGGGCGCTCAGCCGATGGCGCGATTGATGAATTTCGCATCTATAACTATGAAGGCGGTTCAGCCCTGGTGTTGCGCGATTTTGCCCAGGGTTCGGCCGGGTGCCTGAGCCACTACGCCATTGCCCATGCCGGTACTGGTTTCAGTTGCCAGCCCACGACCGTGACCATTACCGCCCACGACAGTGCGCACGGCAATATCACCATGCCCAACAATACCACCTCGATCACCCTGAGAACCTCAACTGGCAAGGGCGACTGGACCCTGATCAATGGCTATGGCACCCTGAGTAATGGTGCCGCCGATGATGGTACGGCCACCTATTTGTTCAACGGCGAATATCAGGCGGTGTTTGCACTCAACCACAGTACTGCCGCCACGGTGAATATCAATGTTTCGGATGGTCAATTTACCGAGAGCGAAGACCCGGCACTGGTCATTTCGGCCTGTACCACCAATCGATTCAATGCCTGCGAACTGAGCACTGTGCGCTGTATTCCCAATACCGTTTCCAACAACTATGCCCAACTGTTCACCAAGTTGGCAGGCACCGCCTTCAAGCTTGATATGGTCAAGCTGAAAGCCGATGGCACGCTGGAAACCAGCTTCAATGGCAGTGTTACGGTCGATTTGCTGGCTAACAGCAATAATGGCGTAGCCCTGGGCAGCAATAATTGCCCTACCAGCCAAACTGCGGTGATACCGCTCGGTAACGCCACCTTTGCCCTGGGTTATGGCCCCAGTGCCGGGGTCAACGTCAGTAGTACGGCTTTCAGTGCGGTCAGCCCCAATTACAGCGCGTATCGCGATGTCAGGGTGCGCTTTACCTGTAGCGCCGGGGTCTGCGGCACCGCCCAGACTGCCTGTTCCACCGATAATTTTGCGGTGCGACCGACCGGCTTTAGTGTCAGTTCGAATATGACCAATACCGGCCAGAATGGCACGCCCAAATTGAAAGCCGGGGCTAACTTTAATCTCACCACGACCGCCGTGGCGGGCTATGATGGTACGCCCACGATTGATAATGCCGCAGACGGCAAAGTGACGGACCATAACGGTGTCACTACGGCTGCCCTGAGTCTTTCCAGCAATATCGTACCCTTGCCGGTTGGTACGGCTGCAATTGCCACAGGCATCGCCAGCA